>DNGT01000178.1 GCA_003486165.1 Desulfobacteraceae bacterium | reverse complement strand
CCCTGATCGGTTTTCTCATGGGGCTGATCATGGCGTTTCAGGCGACCATTCCCATGCGCCAGTTTGGTGCGGAAATCTATGTGGCCAACCTCGTCGGGCTTTCCATGGTCAGAGAACTTGGGCCGCTCATGACCGCCATTGTACTGGCAGGACGATCCGGCTCTGCCTTTGCCGCGGAGCTTGGAACCATGAAAGTCAACGAGGAGATAGACGCGCTGATCACCATGGGACTTGATCCCGTAAGATTTTTAGTGGTTACCAGGATCCTTGCCGCGGTAATCATGACACCGCTCCTCACCCTCTTTGCAGATCTTATCGGCGTGATGGGGGGGTCCATTGTATTGCTCTCTTTGGGTTATCCGTTAACCACCTATTTTAAACAGATTTTCTCCATGGTAAATTATGTAGACCTGTTCGGGGGTCTTTTAAAATCCATTGTTTTCGGTCTTTTGGTCGCGGGTATCGGTTGTTTACGGGGTCTGCAGACTGAAATCGGTGCCAGTGCCGTCGGGGAATCCACCACCCGGGCGGTTGTCGGCGGAATTGTACTGATCGTTATTACGGACGGCATCTTTTCGGTGGTTTATTATTACTTAGGCATTTGAAGGCTTATGCATCCGGCCCAGGACACGATTATTCAGGTTGAAAAAGTTTCCGCAGGTTACAAAAATACCGTCATATTGCAGGATGTTTCTTTTGAGGTCAAACGCGGCGAAATTTTCATCATTCTGGGCGGCTCAGGTAGTGGAAAAAGCACCCTGCTAAAACTGATGATCGGTCTTAACAAACCCTTATCCGGTGGAATCTTCATCGACGGANNAGGATATCGTCTCTGCCGAGGGTGATGAACGCCTGGCGTTGCTCAAAAAGTTCGGCGTCATGTACCAAAGAGGCGCCCTTTTCGGCTCCATGACACTGCTCGAAAACGTCCGGCTCCCGCTGGAGGAGTTTACCGACCTTCCGCTTTCGGCCATGGATCTCATCGCTCGGATGAAGTTGAGTCTGGTGGGATTGAAAGACTTTGGAAGTCTCCTGCCGGCGGAACTCAGCGGAGGAATGCAAAAACGTGCCGCCATAGCAAGAGCGATGGCCCTTGATCCGCAAATCCTTTTTCTGGATGAACTCTCTGCGGGATTGGACCCCATCACTTCAGCAGAATTGGATCACCTGATCCTTAGTCTCGCCCAAAACCTTGGCATTACGTTTGTCATCGTAACCCATGAGCTTTCGAGCATTTACGCAATTGCCGATCGGATCATTATGTTGGACAAAGCGCTAAAAGGAATCCTGGCAACAGGCCGTCCCCAAGATCTTCGGGACCACAGCGAAAACGAATTTGTTCGACGCTTTTTTAACCGGCAGGGAGAATTCGATATCCCTGCGGAAAAATTTTCATCCTAATTGATTGCAAACAAAATTGAAAAGATATTATAAAGATTGGATCATCTCCCGATTGGTTGTAGTTAATTTAGGCAAACAAGCGAATCATCTTAAACTGAGCAGGTGTGATCCTAAAGGGTAAAAGGGATCAAGGATTCAAGGGTTCGAGTGAAAGGCCAAAGAATTACAAAGAAAGGACATGGAAGAAAGACAAACTTGGATTATATTAGGATGCTTTACATATCTTAGAATTCTGTTTGCGAATTGGAAACGCNNACTAAATTGGAGAAAAACCATAAATCTTTGATCGAGAACGGATATGAGTGCTCAAGCCAATTATTTTAAAATCGGATTGTTTGTCGTCGTGGCATCGGTCATCGGTGTGGTTTCGATCATCGTATTAGGGGCGGGATCGTTTCTTCAAAAAAAGGTTCTTGTCGAGACCTATTTTATAGAATCGGTGCAAGGTCTGGAAGAAGGAGCGCCGCTTAAATTTCGCGGTGTTCGTATCGGCAGAGTTGTTGAAATTACGCTAGTGGGCAAGGCGTATCTTACCGAACGCCAATATGTCCTGATTCGAGCGAATCTGTTCCCGGATACTTTCAGGGTGATGTGTCTGCCGGAAAACGGATCCGATCTGAACAATGAAATCGGAAAGGGGTTGCGGATTCGACTGAGCTTCCAGGGGTTAACCGGCGCCGCTCATCTTGAGATGGATTACATGGACCCAAAACACAATCCTCCTTTGAAGATCGAATGGAAACCCATTTATTGTTATATCCCCTCCGCGTCCAGCACCATCAGACGCCTCAGCGATGCTGTGGATAAAATGTTAAAGAATCTTGAGGGCTTGGATCTAAAAAACATTGCTGAAAACTTCAACACCTCTCTTAGGGAATTAAGCCGGGCTTTTTCCCGGGCGAACCTGGGAAAGGTCGGCGAACAGGCGGAAACCTTGCTTTCGGAACTTAGAGAAACGAACCGGCGGGTTGCCAATCTTTTAAAAGATCCCAAAATAGATACACTGTTGCCCGATGCAGCGGCAACCATGGCTGCCGCACGTCGAATCGTGGAAGACACAGAGAAGCCCATGTCGCAATTGCTCGACGCCTTCAAAAAAGTTTCGGCCGGCGTAGAAAAGCTTTCAACCCAATTGGATTCCATTACCAATGATACCACGGAAAGCGTCGTTCACTTGAAAAGGATTTTGCGACAGTTGGACAGCCTTATTTCCGATCAACAGCCGGATATAGAAGCAGCTGTTGAAAATATACGGCGTATTTCCGAAAATCTCATGGAAATCACCGAAAACGCAAAGAAATATCCTTCTCAAGTGCTGTTCGGCGAGCCCCCGCCGCATCCGAAAACCGGAGAAAGATAATGAAGAAAAAAAC
>DNGT01000022.1 GCA_003486165.1 Desulfobacteraceae bacterium | reverse complement strand
AATTCCGTCAAGGTTACCATCGATGCCTATAACGGGGATGTGGTTTTCTACATGATGGATGAAAAAGACCCCATCGTCAAAACCTATGCGCGGATCTTCCCGGACCTGTTTAAGCCTTTCAAGGAAATGCCCGCGGAGCTGAAAGGACATATCCGCTACCCCAAGGATCTCTTTAACATCCAAATGGAGACGTACACGAAATATCACATGGAAGATGTCCAGGTCTTTTACAACCAGGAAGACCTCTGGCAAATTCCGGATGAGGTCTATGGGGAGAGCCGTCAGAAAATGGAGCCTTACTACATCATTATCAAGCTGCCCGAAGAGCAAAAGGAAGAATTTTTCCTGATGACGCCTTTTACCCCTTCCAAGAAAGATAATATGATCGGCTGGCTGGCGGCCCGATGTGACCTGCCCGACTACGGCAACTTGCTGGTCTACAAGCTGCCCAAGGAAAAACTGGTCTATGGACCCATGCAGATTGAAGCCAGGGTGGATCAGCAAACGGAAATTTCCCGGGAATTGAGTCTGTGGGGGCAGAGAGGTTCCCGGGTTATCCGGGGCAATCTGTTGGCTATTCCCGTCAGTGATACCTTTATCTATGTGGAGCCGGTATATCTGGAAGCCATCCAGGAAGAAAGCCAAATGCCCCCCACCGGCGCCCTTCAGCCCGGCGGTGGTGAAGCCAAGTCCCAGCAGGCAGGCGCTCGCGTGCGTCCCCGGCTGGAAGAGGCAAGGGCCGCTTCTCTTCCGGAACTCAAAAGGGTCATTGTCGCTTTTAGCAATCGCCTGATTATGGAGGAAAACCTGGACAAGGCCTTGAGCAGTATCCTGGACATTGACATCACCCCGAAACATCCGGCATCCCTGGTTACTCCAAAAAGAAAGGATGAAGGGTTTTCCGAGCTCGGCGCGGCGGCGCTGGACCACTATAATAAAGCCAAAGCATATCTGCGTCAGGGCAATTGGACCGGCTATGGGAGGGAACTGGAAAATCTGGAAAGGATCCTTAAAGACATATCCGGAATGAAGAATGGAGAAAAGTAAACATCAGGGGTCAGGGAGCTTCAATTCAATCTGGCACCCGAGCATCTTCAATAAACATTAAACAGTTTGTTCAGCGACTTTTTTCATTATATAAAAATAGTTTTGGAAATCGTGCGGAAGCTGTTTCATCCGAATGTCGGAAAACCCCGCTTCAGAAAGCATTTCTCTTGCTTTTTCCTCTCCCCACATCGCACCGAGGCCTGCGCCATTTTGTTCAAGGGAGACAGACATGCAATGCATGCACGAAATTGTATAGAGAAGCGGGCCCACCGGGTGGCCGATATTTTTATACACCTGACTCGAGGCTGCGATGTCCTGCATCAAAAATACACCGCCTGTCTTGAGCGATTTAAAGATGCCGGCCAACACCCTTTCAGGTCTTGCCTGATCGTGAATGGCATCAAACGCCGTAATGAAATCAAATCGACCCGGAACATCAAAATCTGAAAGATCTTTTTCTTCATAACAGACGTTGAGCAATTTCTCTTTTTTCGCTTCCATTCTTGCCGTGTGAAGGGCTTCGGACGATAAATCATATCCTATGAACCTGGAATTGGAAAAATGTTTGGCCATTACGTTCAAGGCCTTTCCGCTTCCGCAACCCACATCAAGGACATCAATTCCCTTTTTTAACTGATCCATCAATTCTGGAACGAGCGGTAATATTGAATCCATGAGGGCCGCTACGACCGTCTGGCCACTGTCTTCGGCCATGATCTCATGAAACCGTCTGTATTTCGAGTACGGAACACCGCCCCCATGTTTAAAGCAAGACAGGATGTGGTCTTCCACACTCCCCAATTCCGAAATATACTGTGCAAAAACTGCTATGTTGTTTGGAGAAGCCTTCCGCGTCAACCATTTTGAATGCTCACGAGGTAAGACATATTGGAGACCCTCCGGGTCGCATTCGATAATCCCGCCGGTCACCATAGCGCCGAGCCATTCCCTGACGTATCGTTCATCCAATCCGGCTGCCTTTGCGATGTCATCGCTTGTGGACGGCTTCATATCCTTCATGGTGTCAAAAAGTCCTGATCGATGTCCGATGGATGTCATAAGTGCCAGGGCGCCATAATTGAGCATATCAACCATTCGGTCTGCGAATGCGTCACTTTTTGCTGAATCAATTTCCGGATTGTCCATGATCTATCTCCTTATCAATACGCGATCTCTATTTAATATACAAAGTTTTGAGCCATTGCCCGGGCGCTCAAGTGTCGAACTGTCTTTTGAATAGACATCAACATGTTCGGTTATTGACCGATGTCCTTATTCAACGATATCATCCGAAAAATAACCACATTGTGGCTTATGTCAACCAAGGTGAGGGGCCAGGGATCAGGATCACAAATGACTAAAGTTTACCCCGTGAAATGTAAAACCTATTTCTCTGGGGTGAGCTAAAATGAACTAAAGTGAGCTAAAGTTAAAATGAAATACCATGGATCGGGATTAAGGACAAAGGGGAAAGACAAAAGGCAAAAGGAAAGAGGAAATAGGAAATAGGATAGAGGATTGAAAAAAGAGAATGGAAGTCGGCGGTCTGGGGTCGTTCGACCTATGGAAATAATTTGACAAGTATTTGTCAGTTTTAGTAATCTTTTTACATGGCTTTATTTTTCTGGCCAAATGACATTGGATGATCACATTTTCCCCGATCTGTATTGTAATATGGACGCTTATTTTGCATAGATTTATAACATACTAAACCCTATAGTTGCATAAATAACATCCCAAAGAAATCTTCAAAGACTCGTCCTCGTTAAATATTGAAGTACATATGGGTTTTATTTAGGATAATTGGAGGATTTTCCAATGGACGGAAAGCCAACCTGTGAAGAATTGGAACAAAGAATAAAAAAATTAAAAGAGGAAGCCGTTTCCAAAGGTGAGCAAATCCAAGTCTCTGGCATCAATATCGAATGGAATGTTAAGCAAGGCACATGCACTTTTGAGAATCTTCCCGTTGCCATGATGTGGGTTGATACGACTCTTGCAGGCCTAATGTCTGGTGTTCAGGCAATGGTTGGAACAGAGCGTTTTGGCCTGGTACTCCAGAGTGAAGGACGTAAAAGCGTTGAAGGAGACTGGCAGGTAATTTCCCGATTTCCCGATTTTCGAGATGGATTTAAAGCTATTGCCAATATCGCAGCTGTAGCTGGCTGGGGCGAATGGGATCTAATGTCACTCGATGAAAACAAACAGCAGTGCACGTTTCGGATAAAGAACAGTTGGGAAGGGCTATACCAAAAGGCACTGGGGATCAACTGGAGTAGCGGCATGTTGGCCGGAAAAATGGCGGGTTACAGTTCCAAACTATTTAAAACAAACTGTTGGGCAGAGCAAACAAGATTCATTGCCAAAGGGCATGAATTCGATGAATTTATAGTAAAACCTTCAAACCGATCAATAGAAAATGAGATAGAAAATCTGCTACTAACTGACGAGGCTACAAGGGCTGACATGGCTGTCGCGCTCCAGAAATTGCAAAACGAAATATTGGAGCGCAACTATGCCGAAAAGTCATTATGCGAAAGTGAAATGCGGTATAGGCTCCTTGCCGACAACGTCAGGGATGTTATCTGGGCAAGGGATATGAATTTGCGTCTCACCTATATCAGCCCATCGATCATGGAACAGCAAGGCTATACTGCAGAAGAGGCCATGGCCAGAACGCCGGAAGAAACTTGGCCCCCGGATTCTATAAAGCTTATCGGGAAAGTCCTCGCCGAGGAGTTGGAAATTGAGAAGAAGGAGAAAAAGGACCCTTCGAGATCTCGCACGATAGAAGTTGAAGTCAAATGCAAGGATGGCTCGACAAAATGGACCGAAGCCAAAATGTCTTTTTTGCGCGATCAGAACGGTCAGCCCGCAGGAATCATTGGCGTTACTCGTGACATCAGCGAGCGCAAACAGTCCGAGGAGGCGCTGCGGGAGAGCGAGGAAAAATATCGGACAGTCCTGGAAGCAAATCCTGACCCGGTGGTGGTCTACGACATGGAAGGCAACGTCAGCTATTTCAACCCTGCGTTTACACGTGTTTTTGGCTGGACCCTGCCGGAACGGTTGGGGAATAAAATGGATATTTTCGTGCCGGCAGAAGCGTGGAGAGAAACCAAAATGATGATAGAAAAGGTGCAGGCAGGAGAAAGGTTTTCAAATATTGAAACGCTCCGATACAACAAAAAAGGAAACACAATTCCCGTGAGTGTCAGCGGGGCCATTTATAAGGATAAAAATGGCAACCCCATCGGCAGTATCATCAACTTGAGAGATATCAGCCATCAAAAGAAACTTGAAGCTCAACTCAAGCAAGCACAGAAGATGGAGGCTATCGGCACCCTGGCAGGCGGCATTGCGCATGATTTTAACAATATTCTTTCCTCTGTGATCGGGTATACGGAATTGGCGCTTGACAACGAAAAAAGAGGATCATTTCAATATAAAAACCTTCAGGAGGTATTATCGGCCGGTAATCGAGCAAAAGATCTTGTTAAGCAAATCCTTACATTCAGCCGGCAGGTCGATCAACAACAAAAGCCGATTCAAGTGAAACCTATAGTAAAAGAAGCGCTTAGGATGCTGAGGGCCTCGATACCATCCAACGTTGAGATAGAGGAGAACGTTCAAAGTGATGCATTGGTTATGGGCGATCCGACACAAATTCATCAGATACTGATGAATCTGTGTACAAATGCTGCCCATGCCATGGAGGATAATGCAGGTCTGTTGACCGTCACCCTTTTGGATGCAGAACTTGATTCGGGTGTTATTTCCAACCATCCGAATTTAAAACCAGGGGCGTATATAAAAATAACCGTGTCGGACACAGGCTATGGTATATCTCCCGATGTTATGGAAAAAATATTTAATCCTTTTTTTACAACCAAAGAAAAAGGAAAAGGAACCGGTTTGGGGCTTTCGGTTGTTCATGGTATTGTTCGCAGTCATGGCGGCGACATATATGTATACAGTGAGCCCGGAAAAGGCTCTACCTTCGAAGTTTGTTTGCCTGTTATCGAAAGTCGTTTCAAACCGGAAGAAAGGGCCGAAAGACCCATTCCCACCGGAACTGAACGAATCCTTTTCATTGACGATGAACCTGTAATTATAAACTTGAGTAAGCAAATCCTTGAGTCTTTGGGTTACGACGTTGTTGCAAGAAATAGCAGTATTGAAGCTTTAGAACTGTTTAAGGAGAACAAAGACCGGTTTGACCTTGTCATTACCGACATGACCATGCCCCATATGACCGGCGAGAAGCTGGCAGAAAAACTCATGCAAATACGACCTGACATCCCGGTGGCGCTCTGTACGGGTTTCAGCTTTATGATAGATGAACAAAAGGCTCTGGACATGGGCATCCGGGCTTTTATCTCCAAGCCCATTTTAAAACGGGAAATTGCTGAAGCCATTCGAAAGGTGTTGGACGAAAATCAGTGATCAGAGGCCAGGGGTCAGGGATCAGGTGTCACCGGGTCAGGTCTATTCAGTTGGTTTTTCTTTTTTATCTCCTCCCTTTTTATCCTTGCTTTTCTTCTTTCCGGGAACATCCTTGGCGGTTTTCGCCGGAGCCGCCTTGCGGGCCCTCTTTCCCGCAGCCAACTTTTCTATTTTTGCTTGAGCTTTATCAGCATTTAACTTCTCTTGAGCGGCAATGCTTGCCAGCCGGTAATTTGCCTGCCGAATTTCGGCCTTCATTTTTCTGATCGAAACGTCTTTTTGAATGGCAGCGCTATCCAAACCTTTTTCTTTGAGAAAGGCCCGCCGGGCCGCAATCCTGCCCTCGACGACGTTCTTTTGGTTTTCCGCATAAATCTTCTGTTTGAGGTTCATTCATTTCTCCTTTTACCTTTTGGGATCGTATATTTAAATATCAAAAATTTCTGACAGAATCTATAAAATTTACACGATAGAAATTGACTTCCAATTTGCTGCACTTTATTCGGAGTTCAATCACATCTTGTCGGNNGCCGCACCGGGCAGCGTCAGCACCCAGGCTACGACAATGTTCCCGGCAACCCCCCATTTGACGGCGGATAACCGGCGAAGGGACCCCACGCCGATGATCCCACCGGTAATCGTGTGGGTGGTTGACACCGGAATGCCGCCCAAAGAACTTCCGATAATCGAGGCGGCGGCGGCCGTTTCGGCACAGAATCCACCCACCGGGACCAACCTGGTAACCCGCATCCCCAGGGTCTTTATCACCCGCCAGCCGCCGATTAGCGTTCCCAGGGCAATGGCCAGGTAACAGGAAATGATCACCCACAGGGGGACGTGAAAACCTTCCTGCCAGCCGGAAGCCACCAGCACCATAACGATGATACCCATAGTTTTTTGTGCGTCGTTGGCGCCGTGTCCCAGACTGAACAGGGCCGAAGAAAGAAGCTGTCCTGCGCGAAACAGGCGATCGACACGCCAGGGGGACCAGCGGCGAAAGATCCAGGTGGTGGCAACGGAAAAACTGATGCCCAGCAAAAACCCGATGAGCGGGGAGAGGATGATAAAGGCGGCGATTTTGATGATGCTTTCCATCATCAGCACCTTAACCCCGCCTTTGACGAGTCCGGCCCCGATAATGCCGCCCACCAGTGAGTGAGAGACGCTGATGGGCAGGCCCAGCATGGTGCAGGTGTAAGTCCACACAATGGCCCCAGAAAGAACAGCCAGAACAAACCAGATCGACAGAACCTCCGGTGACACGACTCCCTTACCGATGGTCTTGGCAACTCCCACGCCGAATATAAAAGCGGCAGCAAAATTGAAAAAAGCCGCCCAGGCGACGGCAAACCGCGGTGTGAGCACACGGGTGGAGACGATGGTGGCAATGGAATTGGCCGCATCGTTCATGCCGTTGAGAAAATCAAACACCAAGGCCAGGATAATAATGATAACAGATAGAATCGTCGGATCCATCGACTCCTTCTATGCATTCTTGATGATAATCGTTTCAATGACATTGGATAGATCCTCACAGCGATCAATGGCATCTTCAAGGCTTTCATAGATTTCCTTGGCCTTGATCACATAGAACGGATCCGAAGCTCCCTTGAACAGGTTTTCCAGGGATGTCCGAAGCACTGCATCACCCTGATTTTCAAGGCTGTTGACCTCCACACAGATTTTAAAGATCGCCTCCCGGTGTTTCAAGTTCCTGAGCATGCCTATGGCCGAGGAGATCCTGTGGAATGCTTCTTGGAGGATGGCGAGCATTTTATCGATGTTCTCCGGTGGGGCCGGAAGATCATAAATGGCCATGCGTGCATTGGCTTTTTCAATCAGATCCATGACATCATCCATCCGGTTGACGAGGGTCTGGATATCTNNCGGATAAGTTGTTCCTTTTTCCCTTTATAGGCCTTGGCCAACTCGGAAAGCGAAGGAATGGTGCCGGAAGAGTCTCCCAGCTTGTGACAAAAAATGCAGCCTTTGGATTTAAAAATTTCCTCTCCCTGCTCGTTCGCAGATAATGCTGATACAAAAAACAAACATAACAAAATGACAAGAATTGCGCCTGAGGTTTTCATGGTTCAACCCTCCTTTTAGGGGAATTTATATTTAAAATCTTCTTCAATTCATTTGGAAAAAA
>DNGT01000150.1 GCA_003486165.1 Desulfobacteraceae bacterium | reverse complement strand
TTAGGCACTTTAGTTCATTTTAGTCACTTTATACTTTTGCATATATAGACTGAATAAACCAAGTTATAAATACGTCACCGTATTTTAGAATAAGTGTACTAAGGAATAGTTATGAACAACATGGAAAAACTGGAAGAACTCAGGCGATATGCCGAAAAGCTTGGGGCTGACCGTGCCGTGGTTATACCGACATCAGCCCTGGTGATTCGGACCGCTGCTTGGGCCAAGTGCTTTATTCCGGCATGCAAATTTTATGGCAGCAGTATTATGTGTCCGCCTCACAATCCTTTGAAGTCGGACGTAACAGCACGCATTGTCTCGGAATTCCGCCATGGAATTTTGCTACAACTGGATGCCAAAGTTGACGACTTCGTGGGGGACCAATGGCGCAAAAAGCATGTGTCCACCGAACTTAAACATAAAGAAATTGTCGCAAAACTCGAGGGCCGTGCTTTTTACATGGGATTTCACCTGGCCATGGGGTTTGCGGCCGGAGAATGTTCCCTATGTCTGCCCCATACGACCTGTTCTGTGCTGAAAGGCCAGGACTGCGCCCATCCCCTTCAAGCTCGGCCAGCTATGGAAGCATGCGGCTTCGACGTTTTCACTATTGCACGCCGGGTCGGATGGGAGATTGTCCCCATCGGACATGAATCCAAACAAGATGCCGTTCCATGCGCCAGCCTTATCGGCCTGGTGCTTGTGGTTTGAGAATCATATGGATAACATAGATCATTATATGAACCGCCGAACCATCATCGTTGGAGACGTCAACTCCGGTAAAACTTCTTATACTTTTAATATTCTTAAACTCTTTTTAAAGACCGGCCATGCAGGAAAGATAGCAATTCTTGATTTGGCTCCCGATAATATCCAGGGAATCGGTGGGAAAATGGAGCCGCCACAGGATGAATCCTTGCTCTATTTAACAACATCCATCCTTGCGCCCCGTCTTACGGGCAAAGACAAACATCATACCCTAAAGTTGGCAGAAAAAAATGCAACCACCATAGAAAAACTGTTTACAAATTTTTTTCGACAAAAAAGGGAAATCCTATTTGTCAACGATGTAACGCTTTACTTTCAAGCCGGCGATTTTCAACATTTTATAAAAATCCTTGATACCGCTTCCACCCATATTATTAACGCTTATTACGGGCATACGTTTTCCGATTCCGAACTCACGCGGCGCGAAAAGAATTTGACGGAAAAGTTGATGAAACTCTGCGATCAAATCATCGAGATGCCATTATAAATTTCAAGTTGGTTGGCTTCGCTCACAATTTGAATGATGGAATGTTGGAACAATGGAATAATGGGTTTTGGGATAATGTAACGTTGGGTTAATGGTAAAATTTGTTTTGGGGATAAAACTTAAAATGTATGATATCCTTTTGAAGCAAAAAAGGCCCAAAAGGAATATCCCTCAACCTCATATGCAGACCCATGGTTAATGAGCAAACAAGAAATGTTAGTATTATCCCTTCCTGAAACGTTTACGATGCCCCTTGCAGAGCATTAATTCATTATAGGAAAGGTCCTCTTTGAAAGAGCCTTTTCAAGAATTGAGTCCGAATTTTTCCTTTAATTTCTGATTGACAATAGGCGGCACCATGGTTTCGATATCACCACCAAACTGCGCCGCTTCTTTGATTATGGAAGAACTCGTAAAGATCCATCGCAGCCCGGTCATTAGGAAGACGGTCTGAACTTCTCTATTTAATCTTCGGTTCATGAGTGCCAGCTGAAATTCATATTCAAAATCAGAAACCGCTCGCATCCCCCGAAGTATGGCGATAGAACCTTTCTTTGATGCATATTCCACAAGAAGCCCATCAAAAGTTTCGACTTCAATATTCGGATATGCTTCAAAACTCGATTTAAGCATCTCTACCCGTTCTTCAACGGAAAATAAAAATTTTTTTACCGGATTATGCAATATGGCCACGATAATTTTATCAAAAATCTTAAGCCCTCTTTGCGCAATATCAACATGACCGTTTGTCACCGGATCAAAGGATCCCGGATATATGGCAATTTTTTGCATTGACTATCCATCCCTTTTGGTTTTTATATTTTTCCCCAAATAAAATGGGAAATTCAAATTTAACAAAAACGGCTTCATATCACATAGTTTAAAAATGAAACAAGCGTTTTTCCATATTTTCTCTGATCGAAAAGATTAAATGCAAAAAGATCTGTTGGAATCGTCTCAAAAAGAGAGTGTTCAACCACAATACAGGCTCCCTTTTTCAAAGAATGACTTTTGTCAAGATTGAACAAAGCCGGTTTTATCAAGTTTTTGTCGTACGGAGGATCTAAAAAGATTAGATCAAAATTCGGTTTGTTTGATTTTATGCAATTTAAGTTTTGTCTGATATTCCATTTAATAATCCTGGCTTTTTGGTCGAGCTTGCATGATTCAATGTTTCGCTTTAAGACAGATAACGCTCCTTTTCTATTATCTACAAATAGGGCTGATTCAGCGCCCCTGCTTAACGCCTCTATACCCAAAGCGCCTGTTCCTGCAAACAGGTCCAGTAACACCGCATCCAGAACACGATGAGAAAGTATATTAAATATCGATTCTCGCGATCTGTCAGCAGTAGGCCGGATCGACATATCACGGACCGAATACAATTTTTTACCTTTCAAAGCGCCACCGATGATTCTCAAGCCCATAACTATTTTATTCGTTTATGCTTTTTATTATACAATAATTATTAATTCAGGATGTTGCATCTATAACATCGGTAAGATCTAGTTTTTTGAGCTTTTTATACAGATGGCTCCGTTGGACCCCGATGGCATCAGCAGTTTTAGTAACATTGTTGCTGTGTTGAATCAGTTTTCTTTTGATAAATTCTTTTTCAAATATCTCCCTGGCTTCCTTTATGGAATTGCTCAAGAAAAGTTGGGCTTCAACTGAGGCAATATCATCTTTTGCTTTCGGACGATAGGGCGACGGCAAATCATATTCATCAATAACATCTTTATCTGTCATGATCGTCAGCCGCTCAACCAAATTTTTCAGTTCCCTGACATTTCCTGGCCATGAATAATTTAATAGAAGATCAAAAACGTTTTGGGTTACGACCTTTTTTTTGCTCCGATTTTGTTTGGCACATTCATCGAAAAATATTTCCATAAGCGGTGGAATGTCTTCGACACGATTTCTTAAAGGTGGGACTTCAATGGGTATGACATTCAACCTGTAGTAAATATCTTCTCTGAAAGTGCCCTTTTCAATCTCTTTTTCAAGGTCCTTATTGCTGGATGCAATGACCCGCACATCGATACTTAACGTCCTGCTTCCACCAACCCTCTGGAATTGCTTTTCCTGAAGAACCCGAAGTATCTTAGATTGAGACTTCAAACTCATATCGCCGATTTCATCCAGAAAAAGGGTGCCTTTATTCGCCAGTTCGAATTTCCCTATTTTTTTCGTGCTTGATTTGGCAAAGGCCCCCTTTTCTTGCCCAAACAGTTCGATTTCAATGAGTTCTTCGGGAATAGACGCGCAGTGAACGTCNNGGAGCTGTTACGGCAATCTGTTTTTTCAATTCTTGAATTAAAGGGCTGTTCCCGGTGATTGAGTTTTTTTCTAAGGTTTTTTTACGCAAATATTTGTTTTCTTCTTCAAGTCTCCTGAAATTCAGTGCATTGTTAATTGCCACAATAACTTTATCAATTGAAAGCGGTTTTTCGATTAAATCGAATGCACCGAGCTTTGTGGCCTTTACAGCAGTTTCTATGGTCCCGTGTCCGGATATGATGATAACCTGTATGTGGGGATTGTTTTTTTTTATTTCCTTTAGTGTTTCGATACCATCGATGCCCGGCATCCAGATATCGAGTAACACAAGATCAGGTGATTCGGTATCAACGATTTTTAACGCCTCATATCCATTGGCGGCAGTTGTAATCTCAAAACCTTCATCTGAAAGAAGTCCGCTTAAAGACTGAAGTATGGAAGGTTCATCATCTACAATTAAAATGGAAGGGTACATGTTATAAACTCCTTTTTTATCCGAAACGAGTTAGTGTCCATCCATAAATG
>DNGT01000102.1 GCA_003486165.1 Desulfobacteraceae bacterium | reverse complement strand
TAGAACCCTATACGGCCTATAGCTCCTGTATGGTAAAGAGGAGTTTGGCCATAAAATTAAAAGCATTCCAAGAATAGGCACGTTATGATCAAATTTGGGCCGATGCCCGCTGATATGAGGGAAATGTCGTCTGATGATATTTTTTTACCACGATTAAAACTGCTGATCATCATGGTCAAAGCGTATTTAATAGGTTGTCCGCTCGGGAAATATCGAAAACATGCCATCATAAAAAATGCGCATTATGTGTTCTATCGAGCAATGCAGATGAATATCGAATTCCAACAAAGCAATAATCACATCTTAGATGGTCAATCAAATGTTATCTGCACAGTAGATAATTCTGAATGGCATCTTTTTCATCAAAGGGTTCAGCTTCTTGCTGTAATGGCCAAATCTCTGGCCGAAGAGTGTCCCACGGGTAAATTCAGAATCATGGCAATTAACGAAAACTTGGACGAAATATGTAAAACATTACTAATTGATTTCCAATTGAAAGACATGAACTTTCTGAAAGTGGCGTGAGACGGATCAGGGGCAAGACAAAATTATAAAAGATATTTTAGACCAAAAAAAGACCAAGCTGTAGATGCCATATGCAAGACCGCCATGCTGGATCGATTCAAAACAACAGCAGAATCTCGGAAGGCAATGGATGTAAAACTTATTAATCCATTTATTAATGCGACGTTAAATGTTCTTGAAAAAATGGCATTTATTAAGCCTGAAGCAGGAAAACCTTGTCTCAAAAAAGATGACGTTGCCCAAGGAGATGTTTCCGGTGTTATCGGATTTACTGGTGAATCAAATGGAACTGTTTCCGTCACATTTAATAAATCATGCATCCTAAAAATTGTTTCCAATATGTTAGGGCAGGAGATGAATGAATCCCGGAAGGAATGAAGGGCAGGGCAACCGGGAATTGCCTTTTCACCTGGCCGGGTTAGCCCTTCATGGTTTGTATCAGTTATTCAAAATTGTAACAAGTCGTGTTTAAATTGTGCCTATTGTGCCTATTGTGCCTGTTTTTTTCCTCGGACCAAATCCTGTGGATGTTGTTGTGAATCAACCATTTCAAAAATTTGAAACGCTCAGTTTAGGTTTAAAAAACAATCCCCACATACCCCACAAAGCTGTCTCCGGGGCTTTTGTCATGGCTGGTGGCGTACGCAATGGTTTCGGCTTGTTTGGCGCCAAGTTCTTTGGCAGCGGCGATTGCGGTTGCGGCGGCACCGCTGCAGCAGGCATTCTGGTTGGTCATGGCTTCTTTGATGACCTTTTCGGGATCCATGGTCAGTATGGCATCAATCACCCGCCGGTCGTTTTCATTTCGGACCCAGTCCACTGCTGAGGCGCCCCTGCCATGGGACATAAAGCCGTAATTCGGGCCGTAATGGGTCAGATCCGTCGAGCCGATCACTTTGACCTGAAGACCAAGCTGCTTTGATATGGCGACGACGGTCTTTCCAATTTCAAGAGAAATTTTTGTTGGCGGTGCACCGATGGGAACGATTTTAGCGTCTTTGAAAAAGTATTTTATAAAAGGGAGTTGAAGTTCGATGGTGTTGTCCTGGGTAAAGCGATCCGCAGTTTCAATCTGGAATGTAAATGTTTCGTTCAGTTCGCTGGCGAGAGCTGTTTCGATTTCTAAATTGCCAAAAGGGGTTTCCCATGCCCCCTCAGCCATGATATAGGCCGGCGAACCGCTGTGAAGATGCATGCCGAAAATCACGAAGACATCCGGAGATTTTTCTTTTGCAAGACAATGAATGACGTTGCATGCGATGCTGCCTGAAAAATACCATCCCGCGTGCGGCACGATGCCTCCGGTCAAGGTCTTTTTCGAAACGGTTTCTGTGTTGTATTCTTTTAGAAAACCTTTAATTTCTTTCTCACACGCAGAAGCGTTTCCCGGANNGCCATAGGAGGCGGAATATGTCCAATATATTTTCACCTGACCCGAGCGTTTCAAATTTGGCATGGTATGATATCCAACAACTTTTAAAACCCCCCACTTTTTGTGAAAAATTTATTAGATTGTGAAATAAATTTCATAGACATTGGTAAATATTATTCATAATTTCGGGTTGTAACAATGCGCTTTGTAAATATAACCAATTGAGATTACATGATATATGTTAAAATGGTGAATTTGGCACGATTTCTGCCTATCTATGATAACAATCAAAACTGGATTTGAAATTAAAATTGACGAAAGTAAGTGCCTCTCAACTTCAACACCAAAATACAAAACTGCGCGATGGCTGTAAGCCTCAGATAGTTAACCTTAAAAAGGGAGTGTGAGATGGTACTTATTTTATGACTGCTCTGGTGTGCGTGCACCTTAATTTTTGATCAACAGAAATCATTTATACATAATGTTGACGTGCACTGCATAGTCATCGAGGTGTGTTATAAAATAGGAGTGGCGACAAATGCCCGACAAGGTATTGGGTGTACCTCAAAGAAAGGAGAATAATTTCCAAAGGCAAATCATCCAAGTTAAAACTGAAACGGACAAGTATCTTGACTCCGAACATAACCTCTATCGATATTTCAAATTTAATTATTTCTTAGATCAAACCGACGATTTGTACCAGTTTGTTGAAGCTTTTCACACCATCCCTGTGCCCAAAGAAGTTAGTTTTGAGGAAGCAGCATCAAGGTCCATTTCTTTTAAGGAAAGTAAAGAATATTTTGAAAAGAAACTTCTCATGCAGAAGTCTCTAATAAATTCATCAAAAGGCACAAAAGGATCTCTATGTAAATATATGTTTAAAGATGGGAGTCTTTTAACAACATTAGACTGGTACAAGGACAACTCAAAAATATAACGGAAATTTTAATAAGTTGAGGACAATATCGTGTGGGGGATAAGATGGGTGGAGAGACAGGTTGTTAGTGTAACATCCATCTGGAATCATTATATATCCGAACTTTCTGCAAAATATCAACGTTTTTGGATAGACATCCTGCCCAAGTAGTATATCAGATGATGATCTTTTTTCCTTCATCAATGTTCACCCGATAGGCGAGTCGGGGGTATTTATATGCAAGCCATTTAAAGGTGGAATTTTACGCCAGAACTCTTTATTGGATTTCTGGGTGTAAATTCGGTGATATCAACAAGATTAGCCGTTCGCTGCGAATCGGAGGTACCTGCAATTTCATCAAATTGCCACACCAAGTCGCGTATTTATAGACGGTTCGACCCGGGCCAGGGTGTTTTTTGGGCAAATGGAGAATTGGAAAAATTTCAATCAAAATGCGCCATCACTCAATTTGTGCCGAAACAGTCTGTGTCATGTTACGCTCCGTACAAGGGTGCTTTGCCGTTGTCCCCCTTGTGTCATCACCACCTGTTTTTCGATAACCATCAGATATTCTGACAATTAATTCTATAGGTGAAGAATTATATGTCTGGCAGCTTTTTTGGCATAAATCTTGTTATAATTATTTTAAATAAGCTGCAACCATCCTAAGATCAAACAATACGGCCGGTGAGTGGAAATCGATCCCGAAGACGGCTAATTCATCTCCTGAGTTAATTGCGAAACTGACTGCTTATGGACAAGTTCAACATATTATCATCTGGCACTGACAACGGAGAAGAAAAATTCTGCCCTTTGCTCAACGACCCCGAGCCGGACTGTTACATCTTCAATATGGACAGCCTGACAATTTCCCTGGCAGTGAAGTACTGCCAGGGAAATTATCTGGCCTGTGACATTTATCAGCGCGTGAAAAAGATTAACGGCTTCTGAAGGTTCAACGGCATTCCCCACAGAAAATCACCGTTCCCCCGATTCATCCCTGCGGCATCCGAAACATAACGGCATCTGATACTCAGGGCTTTGGTTACTGATTTCAGGGACGGGGTCCATGATGAGGGTGGTCATGCGATTTTCTTTTATTGAAAGGTCTTTCCCCCATGTCGTCACCATAACAATCATCTTTACACTGGTAACAATATTCCAGCAGAGAGCAGAATTTGTTGAGCTCGTAGAGCGTTACATAGTATNNATTGTTGGCATTCATTTCTCAAGCTCAGCTGGCTTCATGGATCTGTCTTACTGCTGCCAGAAGATGACGAGCAGCAAAGGTTACAGATAAATTGTTTTGAGGTGTCTTTCGCCGCCAGTTTCCCGGTGTTGCGCCGAAAATATGCCCCGGTTCCCGGCGTCTGCGGCAATGCCGCCCTCCGGGATGCCGGGGCCCATGCTAATTGCCCCGACCGGGTTTCTCCGGGCGGGGCAGGGTTCATGTAAACAGGGCAGCCGGACGGCACAGGCTGTTCTGCGCCGGTTCCTGGCCGGTTGCGGTCACCAAGGTTACTCCTTGGTGAACACCAGTTCGTCGAATGGGAAACCCGTGACGAGAAAGGCCTCGATGCCGCCCTCCGGGTTGGTGCCCCAGCCGACGATCC
>DNGT01000283.1 GCA_003486165.1 Desulfobacteraceae bacterium | reverse complement strand
GCTACAACACCTGTTAGTCCGAGACCGATGGCCATCCAATTATATACACTTCGAATAAACTCGTTGACCTGGACTTGGGCCAGCGTTTTCTTAAGTGGAATAGATTGCATGTTAACCTCCTAATATTAATAACATTTTATCAATGTCATTCTCTTATAAAATATGTTGGATATAATTCCGTAAATTTTAAATATATATAACACAGAAAATTTGTATTGCAAGGTTAAAAGCGTTTTTCATCGGAATGAACCCTGACCAGTTATATCAAGACCTTAAAGAACTTGCTGAAANNTCTTGTGTCAGCAAAATGCCGCATGAAGATATTTATATTGTGCCATATTTGCGTGAAATGTTAAAAAGAGGTCATGAGGGGAATGATTAATGCTCATAACAATAGTTGAAAAGGGCCTTTTGCTGTTACCTTTGGATCGGCGATTATGAAACATCAATAAGTTTACATAATATATCTTATCAGACGCTATATAATGGAATGATGAAGTCTATGCGTCCAAGCTTTAACCTCTTCAAAAGCGAAACTGGCTTGTTTATTGTTTTGCTTCAGGTTTTATTATGTTGAAATGGTATAGTCAATTATGATAATCATTTGTATTGTCAATCATAGTTGATCAGTTCATGGTTTTCCTGATAGATGCATTATTAAAAGAAAATAGTTAAAACTTAATGAATTTACACCCCAGTATCCATTACGCGGGACCCTCGAATACAGATCAACATCAAATCTATACTGTTTCAGAGCTCACCTCAAAAATTAAAGATATACTTGAAAAAACCTATCCATTTACTTGGATTTGCGGTGAAATATCGAACTTTAATATCCCAACTTCCGGCCATTTTTACTTTACGCTCAAAGATGAACATGCTCAGATCAGTGCGGTTATGTTTCGAAATCAAAACCGGAATTTAAAATTTAAGCCTGAAGACGGAATGGTCATTACAGGTCTTGGTAGAATCAGTGTTTATGAACCTCGTGGAACATACCAGATTATATTTGAGTATCTTGAACCAAAAGGTACAGGCGCCATCCAACTGGCATTNNGGAGCTGTTGTCCATGACATTTTAAAAATTATCGATCGTCGTTTCTCAAACCTCCATCTTGAAATTGTACCTGTCAAAGTGCAGGGATATGGTTCTGAAGACGAGATTGTATCTGCAATCGAAATGATCAATATCCGATGTGATTCAGATTTAGCAATTTTGGCAAGAGGCGGTGGTTCTTTGGAAGATTTTCATGCGTTTAATTCTGAAGATGTAGCCAGAGCTGTTTTTGCTTCTAAGATTCCGATAATTTCAGCAGTTGGCCATGAAACCGATTTTAGCATCACAGATTTTGTTGCAGACTTTCGAGCACCAACACCATCTGCTGCCGCAGAACTGTCAGTTCCCAATAAAAAAGAGCTTTCTCGGAAAATTACGGATCTTTCAAAAGTTTTGACAACCCGCTTTGTACGGTATTTCGTACATCTGCAAACCGTTTTAAAAAGAATATCCAGTCGACTGGTTCATCCCAACAGAAAAATCATAGACTTAAGGCTAAGAACAGATGACATGCTGGATCGACTTAACAGAGCGGTTAAGAACGGTCTTTTAAAACATCATGAACGACTTTGGTGGCGTGTCGAAAGACTCTTTTCCAACAATCCTTCAATACAGATAAAATTACTTAAAGATAAAATTGAAATAAAAAACGCTAACATATACATATATATTCAAATACTAATAGGCAATAGACGGTCAAGACTGAGAGAGCTTGAAGCAAAACTTTACACCTTAAGCCCTGAGGCAATTCTGGCAAGGGGATACAGCATCACCAGGACCATCCCGGATGCAGCTGTCATCAGAGATCCCCAGGAGGTGTCCATTGGCCAGGATCTTGAAGTATTGGTTGCCGGAGGTGCATTTATTTGCTCGGTAAAAAGGAAATAACATCATGGTTAATCAGACCTTTGAAAAAGCGATGAATAAACTTGAACAGATTGTTCAAGAGCTTGAATCCGCTGACCTGCCGCTTGAAAAAGCGATAAAAAAATTTGAAGAAGGTGTTCAACTGTCCAAGTTTTGTTCTGAAAAACTCGATGAAACTGAAAAAAGGATTACCATGCTTCTAAAGGATCAGAACGATCGTGTGTTTGACAAACCGTTTATCTCGAAAACCGAGTCTGATGATGAATAGTTTTGATCTGAAATCATACCTTTCTTCTAAAAGAAAACAGATCAACGAAGCGCTTGATTCGATATTCGCGAATACTTCCAGTAAAATTGCAAACGCCATGAAGTATTCACTTATGGCTGGCGGAAAACGAATAAGACCGGTTTTATGTGTAGCTTCGGCTGAAACAGTTGGAGGGAAGAGCCAAGATGTAATCAGAGCTGCATGTGCCCTTGAAATGATACACACCTATTCGCTAATACACGATGACCTCCCTGCTATGGATAACGATAACGTACGAAGGGGGCAGCCAACCTGTCATATGGCCTTTGATGAAGCCACAGCAATTCTTGCCGGCGATGCCCTTCTTACCCTGGCTTTTGAGGTGCTTTCATCAATAGAGTTTGCCCAAAAAAATCATGTTTTAAATTGGATGAATGTTATACATACCGTATCGATAGCTGCCGGATATAAAGGAATGATTGAAGGACAGATGCAGGACATGGCTGGGGAAGGACAATTGCTTTGTTTAGAAGATCTTGAAAACATGCATGCCTTAAAAACAGGTGCTCTGATTGAAACATCCGTATCTGTTGGCGCAATTTTAGCTAAAGGAAGCCTTGATCAGATTCAACAGCTTAAAACTTATGGAAAAAATATTGGGCTTGCATTTCAGGTCACCGA
>DNGT01000336.1 GCA_003486165.1 Desulfobacteraceae bacterium | reverse complement strand
AATCCACACGTCTTTGGCCTGCGAATACAGATGGCTCGCAATGCATAGCTCAACGCTTTTTCAGTCAGCTTTTTCGCCCTGGCCTGATCTTTGACAAAAACCGTAGTATATGCGGTATATATATTTGAAGCCCCGCGAAGCAGGGATTCATTGTCCGGGTTACGATACAACAGACTGTCAACCATCAACAGGTATGCAGGTCCTCCGGCTTCTACGGTGGCAAGATCGTTGTTGTTCAAAATCGCCTGGGACAGGTTTTCGGTCATGTCGACCGTTGCGGAAGAAATGAAAAAAGAACATCCGGACTGCAGAAGGATGCTGATCAAGATATAAAACGATGTCACAATGGAAAGGATTTTTCTATACCAGACGCGAATAAAGCTATGGCAAAAGAGAAACATGCAGCCCACCACCCTCATTAATTCGAAGGAACCAGAATTTTGCCTTGAAAAACCCAGTTATACCTGAATATTCCTGTTAGCAAAAAATAATAATATAAACAACAGGTAAAATATTGAAGCTCCCTGCAGCAAGCTGCAGGGAATCTTCGACTGTAAGGAATTCTGTTAATTTTATATTCGCTCGCTAACCCCGCAGCCCCGCAAAGCGGGATTTCCGCTGCGCTTCAACAAGCTGCGAGGAATGCGCTCGCTCTTGCAGTAAAGGTTAGCCTTAAAGGCTCCTGGGTTACCCCTTAAGCTGAATCGCTTCAACCAACACCCTTGCTGTTCCTTTTTCATAAAAGCCCAATTTTTTGGCTGCGCCGGCAGAAAGATCGATAATACGACCTTCTACAAAAGGACCCCGGTCGTTAACCCGAAGAATGATATGCCGATTATTTTCAAGATTGGTTACGCGAACGTAAGTGGGCAGTGGCAAATATTTATGCGCCGCATTCAATCCATTGGGATCAAAAGCCTCACCGTTTGCCGTCATATGTCCGCCTTTTTGGCGAAGCGTCTCGTACCCGTACCAGGAAGCGACTCCCTTTTGCCGATAATCACCGGCCTCTTTTACAGACATGGGCACATACCGTTTACCCCTTACCACATAAGGCGATGCTTTGACACGGCCCTGTCGGATCGCATCTTTTGGCGGTAAATCATCAATGGACTCGATCTCCTCGTGCATCAGCGGCCAGCTCAAGGGTGCCATAACCACGATAAAGGTGTATTTGCCGATTTGATAAACGGTTTTTCCGGCAAATTTTGTAGCTTTATAGGTAGTTTTTACCGTCCCTTCTGCAATTTTATAAGTGGTTTTTACCGTCCCTTTTGTAATCTTGTAGGTTGTCTTGAAAATACTGCAGGACCAAAAAACCAAAAATGCCAATAAAAAAGGAACCGATAAAAATTTTATTTTTTTTCCAAATCCCATGACACCTGTTTGACTATTTCATAAAAAAAAGCATCTGCTTTTCTGAATATTTTCCATTTACAATTGTGGAATATATCACAATTTACGTTTCATGGCGAGAAATGTGTTGATTTCAAATGAACCTTCGCGATAAGAATTTTTTTCTTTTGTAAGCGTTAACCTTCAACATAGAGTCTCTCGCAACAATGGATTTAAATGAACTCCATGAACCGGCTGTCACGTTTCTCAAAACCAATGGTCACAAAACCATTGTCAGTCTGGGATGCGGAAGATGGATCAATCGAATCGATAATCACCTTCGTCTGATGGCGGGGCTGAACCTGAGCTATTATGTGGGGATTGATTATGCTGACCGGATTGGGCCTGACACGAATGAAGTATTTATGGATCCTGACGGAATGAATGCCTTGCTGACATATTATTATCAGGGAAATCCCGATCGGTTTTGGAAAGCCGCACATTTTTTTCCGGGAACCTACATAGAAGAACTGAAAGGCATCCATTGTGCTGTGGTTATCTGCCAGCGTGTATATCCNNAGGTATGTACGAACCTGGTCCAAAATTCGGCAATACGCTCTAACACCCTTTCTTCCCTGGCCGGTTTTTCCATGGGAAAACAACCTGGTACTCTGGCAACGCCGGGATTTTGGTGATGAAAATGCAGGTTATGGCATACTTCGTCTGATGGAACGTTTCTTCTCATCTTTTATAGGATAGAACTCAAACATTCCTCAAGCTGACCCAAGTACCCGCCATAGAAATGATCCGCACCATCAATTACTTCCAATCGGGCATTGGGATTCCATATAGAAATCATTTTTTCTATTTCATCTGCAGGTGCGATATCATCCCTGTTTCCGGTGACAACAAATTTAAGGGCATTCATCGTTGTAATAGATTTAAAATCCATAAACCCAACCGGCGGAGAAACCATGATCATCTGTTTCGCCAAGGTATCTTTCTTCAGGGCATGAGCGTTCACCCAGGCACCAAATGAATATCCTGTCAATTCGATCCGCTCCATTCCCATATTCGCAAGAAATGAAAGGGCGGACAAAACGTCTTTTTGTTCGCCAAGGCCGTTGTCATAGGCCCCCTGACTTCTTCCAACCCCTCTGAAATTGAACTTTAACGTTGAATATCCTTTCATATGGTAAACATGAACAATGGATTCCACCACCAGATTATACATATCTCCGCCATAAAGCGGATGGGGATGGGTAACCACAACGCCTTTCTTTTCATCCCTTTGGTTGAGCAACCCTTCTATTTCATATTCTTCCGATAAAAACGTTATTCTTTCGGCCATTGTATGTCCTTACTCCAATCTTTTAACTCAGCCATTGATAGGGCATCATAAAATGAACCATCATAGAAAAATGGGTGCGAAACTTGTCTAAAGAACCATTTAAAATGTTTTAAAATTCACACTCCAAACGCAAAACGATTCTACCCTACGATGTATGTTCCGGTACCCACAGCGATCAAGACATTCTGATCGTTATATAGCTCCATGCGGGTGACACTGACTCTTCTGCCGGCGCGCATAATGGCACCTGTTGCAACAAAATAATTCCCTTTACCCGGTCTCAGGTAGTCGATACGCAGATCAATGGTGCCGATTTTTGTCAAACTTTTCCCGATCTCTTCTGCTGTCTGTCCTTTCATTTTCTGAAGGACACCCAAAGAAGCGGTTAACCCGCCGGTGGTGTCCAAAACCGCGGAAATAACACCGCCGTGTAGAATTCCGTGAACATAATTCCCGATAAACGCGTCTTTCATATCAAACATTACGCGTACATCTTCCATCTTTAAAGACTCGATCTTCAATCCAAGAACTTTATTAAAAGGGATTTTACGTTCATACATTTCAC
>DNGT01000419.1 GCA_003486165.1 Desulfobacteraceae bacterium | reverse complement strand
CCGGAGAGAATTGTTTGCGAATGATTTTTAACCGCGAAACGGCCGAAGGCCGAAATGGACGTCTGCCTGACCACGAACCGGTTCGCCTCATCTTACGGCCTGATATTGAAAGCCGGAACTTTCATGATATCACCAAAGCTTACCAGGGGCCTGAACACAATTGGCGGGATGCTTTCGATTCAAAGCCGAATGGCTTTAATTTTTTCCCGGATCAGAAACATCAATTGGACCTGAGGATTTCCGACGGTGATTTTGTGTGGGAGCCAGAGTGGCAATACATGGTTCACAGACCCAAAGAGGCTGAGAGAGGTCTTGATCCGCATTCGGATCTCTTTAGCCCCGGTTATTTTCATACGTTCCTGACCGACGGTGAATCTGTGACATTGAATGCACGGATTGGGGATGGAAAAACACCTGATTCCGAGATCAGCATGCCATCACTAACAGACAGAGAGTCGTTTAACTTTGAAGAAAACAAATTATCAGCGCTGGTGGATGTTCTTGAAAAAGCGATGGATCACTATACGGTGAATCGAGGTGAATTGCATACGGTTATTGCCGGATATCCATGGTTCCTCGACTGGGGGCGAGATGCCCTGATTTTTGTTCGAGGGTTGATTGCAGCAGGGAAAACCCATGAGGCCCGGGATATCATAAAACTGTTTGGCCAGTATGAAACCGACGGAACGATCCCCAACATGATTCAGGGGGATAATATGGGAAACAGGGACACTTCCGACGCCCCTCTCTGGTATTGTGTTGTTTGTGATGAGCTTCTAAAATTTGAAGGGAGCGATGCTTTCCTTGATATGCAATATGGTAATCGGACCGTCCGACAGATTCTCTTTTCCATCGGTCATGCTTACATGACCGGCACATCCAACGGTATTCGGATGGATCCTGAATCGGGTCTCATTTTCAGCCCATCCCATTTTACCTGGATGGACACCAACTTCCCGGCGGGCACGCCACGTGAAGGTTACCCCATCGAGATCCAGGCACTGTGGTATGCGACGCTCTCTTTTTTGGCCCGCATCGATCCTTCTGGGGATAATGGTGATTGGCAACGTAAAGCCATTCAGGTTCAGTCTTCGATTCTTGAACTTTATATTCTCAAAAATGACGTGCATCTGGCCGATTGTCTCCATGTCGGTCCGGGAGTTCCGGCCAGGCAGGCAGACCCCGACGATGCATTGAGACCGAACCAGCTTCTTGCCGTTACCCTCGGCGCTGTATCCAACGTGGATGTTTGCCGAAAGGTCGTCGCGGCATGTGAGGAACTTTTGATACCCGGTGCCATACGGAGCCTTGCCGACCGCCCTGTTCGACGTCCTCTAATTATAGAGCATCATGGAAAAACGATGAATGATCCATATCATCCCTACCAGGGAAAATATATCGGAGATGAAGATACAAAACGGAAACCGGCCTATCATAACGGTACGGCCTGGACATGGCTGTTTCCAAGTTATTGTGAAGCATGGATAAAGGCTTATGGCATAAAAGGTAAAAAAACGGCACTTGACTGGCTGGCAAGCAGTGCCGGACTCGTTTCCAAAGGTTGCATCGGTCATGTGCCGGAAATTCTGGACGGAGATTTTCCACATCAACCACGAGGCTGCGATGCCCAGGCCTGGGGTGCCAGCGAGATCGTTCGGGTGTGGAAGCTGATTGAATCTTTGAATTGACTATTGAAAAATGGTTTAGTAGTTAAGTGGTTGAGTGTATAATAAATAACTCAAGGTTCGCACCCCGGTATTGCTAAAAAGATTATGAAGAAGCGGGCCGAAATAATTTATGTCAAATAACGGGTGAACCTCGTGAAATCCTCCCGGCGGAATTTCACGGGAAAGTCAAATGACCAACAACAAGGACAGATGAATATGCGTCATATACAAACTTTTCAGGTATTCCCTGCTGTTCCTGAACCGCTTTCTTTTCTACAGGTTTTGGCACGCAATCTTTGGTGGTGCTGGCGGTTGGACGCCATTGAACTATTTCGTCGGATTAATCCCAGACTCTGGGAACAGTCCGGGCGAAATCCCATTGTTTTTTCAACCTTAATTCCNNGAATTCATGAGAGTGTACCTATCTCTGCCGGTGGCCTTGGCATACTTGCAGGCGATCACCTGAAGGCGGCGTCCGATTTTGCTCTTCCGTTGATCGGAGTGGGGATTCTATATAGTCAGGGTTATTTTCATCAGTTCCTTGATCCGGATGGATGGCAGCAAGAAGATTATCCGGAGACCGATATCTATCATTTACCCCTGAAGCGGGCGAAGGATCGTTCAGGAAAAGATGTCACCATATCTGTGGAGAGCGGACCGACCGACAGAATCAGCGCCGCTGTATGGAAAATAATGGTTGGGCGTGTTCCACTGTATTTGCTTGATGCCAATTTGCCGGAGAATCCCCCGCATATTAGAGATATCACATCACGTCTGTATGCCGGGGATGCAAAGATAAGGCTGGCCCAGGAAGTGCTTCTGGGAATCGGGGGGATGCGTTGCCTTGAAGCCATTGGTATTTATCCCTTGGTGTGCCACTTGAATGAAGGGCATTGCGCTTTTGCCACCCTGGAACGACTTTCCCAAACGATGTCGAAATATAACGTCGATCTGAAGACGGCGGAAGAGATTGTTTCCAGAACAACGATTTTGACCACCCATACGCCTGTTGCCGCCGGACATGACGAGTTTCCGGTGGATCTTGTAAAACCGTATCTGGGTTCTTTGGCGGACCGATTAGGGGTGACCGTTAACGAGATTATATCGTGGGGGCAAGCGGTGAAATCCGGTTCAGATGCTCCCCTTTCCATGTTTGTGTTGGGTTTGNNATGTGGTCACATGTCTGGGAGGGAATCCCTGAAGATGAGGTCCCCATCACCCATATTACCAACGGTGTACATATTCCATCCTGGATTTCCATTGAGAATGCCATGCTGTTTGAAAGATATCTGGGACCTGAATGGCATTTGCACATGTCGAGTTCGGACATGGTCCATCGGGTTAATGACATTTATGATGAAGAGCTGTGGCGTGNNCCCAGAGCAATGATGAGGGATGCTGAATCGGTTCTGGATCAGGACATATTGACCATTGTGTTCGCCCGTCGGTTTGCAACGTATAAGCGCGCTTATCTTCTGCTAAGAGATCCTGAGCGACTTGAGGCCATGATTACATCTGAGGACCAGCCGGTTCAATTCATTTTTGCAGGAAAAGCCCATCCCAGAGACAATGAGGGTAAAGATCTGATCAAGCGCATCATTGAATTTGCACGCAGAACCAAGGTGCGTTCCAGAATTGCTTTTCTTGAAGATTATGACATCAATATTGCCAGGCATTTGGTTCAGGGTGCGGATGTGTGGCTGAACACACCCAGACGTCCCTTTGAAGCATGCGGAACTTCAGGAATGAAAGCCGCTGCCAACGGTGTTCTCAATGTGAGTATCCTTGATGGATGGTGGTGTGAAGGATATACGGAAGAAACAGGATGGCGTATCGGAAACGGTGAAGAGTACACAGATCCGGCATATCAAGATTCGGTGGAAAGCCAGGCCCTATATAATGTTCTGGAGAATGAAGTCATCCCCTGTTTCTATGAGAGAAAAAACGGAGATATCCCGGTCCGGTGGTTAAAAATGATGAAAGCGTCGATGACGATGGCGATGCAGAATTTTTGCACCCATGTCATGATTTCTAAATATGAAGCGCTTTTCTATGCACCGGCTGCGAGGCGACTGGAGTCTCTGACTTCGGATAATGCCAAAGAGGCCGTAGTTTTTTCAAAACAATATCAACGACTCGACACTTTGTGGAATAACATAAACATCGAGACTCCTGTTCGGGAAACAGAGGGGCCGTATCGGGTGGGAGATAATTTTACCGTAACGGCAGTGGTGAATCTGGGGGAACTGCGTCCGGACGAGGTCAACATAGAACTCTATTTTGGCCCCCTGAAAACAGTGGATGTCATATCTGAAAGTCATTTTGAAGAAATGACAGTTAAAGAAGATCAAGGAAATGGTGCATATCTATACACCTGCAACATCACCTGTGCCGCTTCGGGCCGATACGGATTTACCGTCAGAGCCCTTCCTCGTGGAGATGATCGAATAAAGTTCGCACCCGGACATATTAAATGGGCGTGATGGATTGATTGAAATGACATGACTAAACATGCTACTCGTATAAAAACATATCAATAGGGTTAGTAAAATGGCAAATCCCCGTATACTCATCGTTACCCCTGAGGTCACCTATCTGCCTGACCGCATGAAAAGCATGGCCAGCTTCCTTACGGCAAAGGCCGGGGGTCTGGCCGATGTATCTGCTGCCCTGATCAAGGCCTTGTTTGATCAGGGTGCTGATGTTCATGTGGCGCTTCCCGATTACCGTGCCATATTCAGGGACCGTCTTGCCCCTTTTCTTAAAAAGGAGCTGAACGCCATCCAACGGATTATGCCGGGTGATCGGGTGCATTTGGCCGAAGATCGGGCCTTTTTTTATCTTAACCGGGTCTATTCCGATTATGGTGGTGAAAACACCAAACTCTCGCTGGCATTTCAAAGAGAGGTTATCAATAATATCATTCCCCGCGTTCAGCCGGATCTGATACACTGCAACGACTGGATGACAGGCCTGATCCCGGCCCTATCCAGAGAGGGGGGCATTCCATGTCTCTTCACTATCCACAATATCCATACCGTAAAAACGCGTCTTTCCCTTATCGAGGATCGTGGTATCGATGCCGC
>DNGT01000162.1 GCA_003486165.1 Desulfobacteraceae bacterium | reverse complement strand
AATGCCGGGCCACTTCCTGTTCCAGAAGGAGCGATAGGAACCATCCGATTTGAAGATGGCATTCGGCACTCCCGCGGAAGCGAGGTTTCCGCTTCGCTCGGATCGGCTCCTGTCATCGGTATCATCAAGGATTCTGCATTTCAGTTCTATTATCCGGAAAATATCGAGGCACTTCAGTCAGCAGGGGCAGAAACCATGATGATCAGCCCCTTTACAACCGATGTCATCCCACAAGTGGACGCCTTGTATATTGGCGGCGGATTTCCTGAAACCCATGCCCAAGAACTGGCAAACAATGTAACATTCAGAAGACAATTAAAAGATCTTGCAGAAAGAGGGCTTCCTATATATGCGGAGTGCGGTGGTCTTATGTATCTCGGGGAGGAGCTTGTTCTGGACGAAGGGACCTTCCCCATGGCCGGGGTTCTTCCGGTCGTATTTGGATTTTCCAAAAAGCCCCAGGGGCACGGGTACACGGTGGTTTTAGTGGAATACGAAAACCCCTATTATACAATCGGTTCTGAAATTAAAGGTCATGAGTTTCACTATTCGAAAGTCTTAAAATGGCATGGAGCAGATAAAGACCTGGCATTTGGAATGAAACGTGGGAGCGGTTTTTTGAATAAGCGGGACGGGGTCTGTTATAAAAATGTCCTGGCCACTTATACTCATATCCATGCCCTTGGTACGCCTTTATGGGCCGAGGCTATGGTCCGCAATGCGATGGCCTATAAAAACAAAAAAAAGGGGTAATCATCCTATAAACGGCGATTACCCCCTTTAATTTTTCCCTGTACTAATCGTCTTTCTCGTCTTCTCCGCCGTGGCACTGTTTGCAGGTCACCGGCGCTGCGCCTTTATCTTTTGATTTCAACTTCATTTTCTTGTTGAAATCCTTGTGGCATCCTTTGCAATTATCATGTATGGCATTGGCATGATATTCGCGCTTTTGCTCTTTTGTCAGCCCTTTTGCATCTTTTCCCTTAATGTACCCTGGCTTTTTGTGGCACTCAATGCAGTTTTTGACGTCGTCGCCTTCTTTCAGGTTTGTTAGGGGAACTGCTTTTTTATCTTTTTCCTCGTGGTGGCATTCTCCGCAGCCTTTTTTATAAAGTTCAGGATGCTTTTCTGCATATTCTTTCATATGCTTTTTGTGTGTAAATGTTTGTATGCCCTTGGTGTGTTTGTCATAGGCCTTGTTTTCCATCTTGATTTCATCTTTAACCTCTTTTCCGGCATAAATTCCGGTGGTGATAAAGAGGGTTGCTATTATCGCAATCGTTGCAATTATCCAGTATCTTTTGCTCATAACCACTTGTCATCCCCTTTCATTATCTGTTTGAGTTGTGTCGAACAAAACGCAGAGATACCTATCAATTGAAAATTTATCTGTCAATATTAAAAATAGGAAATAGGAATAAGAAAATAGATAACCGCAAATGAACGCAAATGAACATAAATATTATTATGTTAAGTTGCGTTTATTCGTGTTCATTCGTGGTTTCCCTTATCCTCTTTGCTCTTTTCTCTGTTAAATACCTCATTATTATCGTCTTCTGCCGGTTTCTTCTTTCCAAAAATTCTTGCGCCGATAATGCTGATTTCATAAAGCACCATCAGAGGCAACGCCATCATAATCTGGGTTACAACATCCGGGGGGGTTAAAATGGCGGCACCTATGAAAAACAAAAGGATGGCATATTTTCTGTTTTTTTTTAAAAAACTTACGGAAACGATACCGAGCTTGGCAAGGAAGGTGACGATCAAAGGAAGTTCAAAAACGAGCCCAAAAGCAAGTAACAATGTTGAAGCAAAACTTAAATATTCCCGCATGGATGGGAGTGGCCGAATAATCTCAGAGGCAAATCCTAAAAAAAACTGAAAGCCGTATGGAAATACGATGAAATATCCGAAAAATGCACCGCCGACAAAGAAAAAGGTGGACAGAAGAACAATTGGGAACATCAAACGTTTTTCCTTGTCATACAACCCCGGTGCGACAAACATCCAGAACTGATAAAAAATGACAGGAGCGGCCAGAATAATGCCGGAAAGAAATGCAACCTTCAAGTAAGTAAAGAAAGCTTCAGGAAGGCCGGTAAATATAAGNNTATGACAAGACAAAACCGATGCCGACAGCGGCAAAACAGATAATCAGACGCTTTCTGAGTTCTTCAAGGTGGGCGGTAAAAGGGATTTTATCTTGATCATCCATTACTTATTGAACCGTCTGATTTTTTTCTTGGATTTTATTTGCATGCTCTTTTTCACCGGAATTATCAGAAAGGTCTTGTTCTTCAGGTTTTGCATCGACATCTACATCATTTGCCTCCTTAAGTTCGCCGCTCATTTCATTAAGGGTTGTTTTAGTATCCTTGGAATTATCAGAAAGGTTTTGTCCTTCAGGTTTTGTATCGACATCTACAACCATCGCCTCCTTAAGTTCGCTGCTCATTTCATTAAAGGTAGTTTTAATTTCCTTTAATTCAGAATCAATTTCAAAAGATTCCTTTAATTCGGATGTCGCTCGTTTAAACTCGGCAAAAGCACGTCCTAAGGATTTTGCAAGATCCGGAAGTTTTTTAGGACCGATAACAATCAGTGCGATTGCCAAGATCAACAACATTTCAGGCATGCCAATCCCGAACATAGGTGACTCCTTAACAGTAGAAAAGAAATGATAAAAGATAAAAAATACTCATAATTTTTTTAAAAAAAAGAGTCAAGCATATAACCTTATGACGGCAGAGAAAATGCGCTTAAATCCGGAAAGCTTCACGACGGTGTATATCTCTTTCTAACCGACTGAAACTTGTGCTCAAGCACCCGTAAGCCCGAGCATTGCCTGAGTTGTTTAGAACCATTTATCGATAAATTATCCTGTTGAATTTTCAAAGTAATAATTTCGTTCGGTTCGCTCTAACGCATGCTAAAGCCCTTCAAGCAGTCAGCCGGTTTCCCAGAGAAACACTCCGTCGCTATGCTACACCGAAGTCAAATGTGTTTGTCCTGACCAAGACGATCAAAACGGAAAATAAAGAAGAACACGGCCTGATAAACATTAAAGGATGTCCGGTTTAAGTATCAAAAAATAGAGGTTGCCGAGTTCCTGCATATGACCGGCTGCGATCTCAGCGTATGGGCCGTTTCCCCAGAACAGGTCAGCCCGGCCGGGACCGCGAATGGCGCCACCGGTATCCTGATTCAGAACAAATCGAGAAAATGCCATCCATTGGTCAATCGTCCCATCTCCATTTATAAAAGGCTTTTTGGTTTCAATAAAAGCCAGACCGGCCAGAGGAAATAAACGGCGGTCCAAAGCAATAGATCGCCCTGGTGTCAACTTTACTTCTAAAGATCCAAGAGGACCGTCTTTTTCGATTTTAAAGAACACATAACTTGGATTATAATTCAAAACGGTTTCAATTTCTTCAGGATGATGACGCAAATAATCGATAATCTTTTGCATTGATATCTCTTCGCGGGATATTTTGCCTTGGTCAACGAGGAGTTTGCCGATGCTCCGGTAGGGCTGGCCGTTTGATCCATGGTAGTGAACATTAATGATGTCTCCGTTATCAAGGTGAATTTTTCCCGACCCTTGAATCTGTAAAAAGAAAAGGTCCAGACGGTCCTTAAGCCAGGCGATTTCTTGGACCTTGCCTTTCAGAAGTCCTTGGTATTCGATTTCTTTTCGGTCGTAGTAGGGTACAACACTTTGATTAATATATCTGCCGACAATGGTTTTCCCTTTAAACTGCTGGGAAAAAAGAGAGAGATCAATGGTCGTTAAATCATCAGGTCGAACATAAATTGGAAACTGATATTCAGTGTCTTTGTTTAGGCTCCCTTGTAAAACAGGTTCGAAATATCCGGTAAAAAAGACCTGCCCCGGTGTATCTGCACTGCCCACAGTGGAGTAAATCAGGTAGTTCTCTTTAATGTATTGTATCAGCTCATCTTTTAATGGTTTTGTTCGTATAAAATTGAGAAAGTGCTCCAGGGATTTAATCATATGGGGTGAATTAAAGATATCTTGGCCAAACCTGAATTTCACTATAGGCGAAACCCGATTGAGATATGAAAGACTTCCCAGAATGCAGTTCTCCAAACCGTCGTAGTCCATATCATCAAAAAAATCCGGATATTCGGATGAACCTATTCTTCTCAAAGCGTTTTCTATTATTTCAGGCGGTCTTTTTTTGAAGATGCCGCATCCTGTGAATATCAGGAGAAAGAGAAATAAAAAGAGAATAATTGAGATATATTTGCAAAAAAATTGGGGTTTCATTTACAATTTAGAAGTCAGTCGGCCCAAGATGAGAAATAGAATGCCGACACAAAACAGCAATATATATAACGGCATGGTAACAATATATTGAACGATATTGTGAGCGATTCCTTCTGACATCCCTGCAATCCAATCAAAGTGGCTTTTGCCGATGACATCCATAAGAATCAAGTTTTTCCAGTCCATATCTCCTCCGGAACTCACAAGTCCTCCTATCGCCTGAAAACCAAAAATTAAACCGCCAATAAACCATGAGACCAGTCCGGCAATTGTTAATTTTGACATAATATAAACCTTTCTGGATAAAAATCTTATAAAAAGGTTGCGTTGTTGGGTTGATGGTTTGCTGTATTAAGATAAAGTTTCAATATTTTTTAAAATATAAATTGTTACTGTTTTCTCATAAAAACGCCGCTTTTCCCACCTGATTTTTCAATTAGGAATATATCAGAAATGATCATTTTACGATCATAAGATTTGCACATGTCATAGATGGTCAGTCCGGCGATGGATACTGCAGTCAGAGCTTCCATTTCAACGCCTGTCTGATCGACAATACGAACCGTCCCTTCTATTTTTATGGTGCTTTTTGTTTTGTCCGGGAAAAAATCGATGGCTATATGTGTGATTTTCAAAGGATGACACATGGGGATCAGTTCCGCAGTTTTTTTTGCAGCCATGATTCCGGCAATTCGTGCGGTTTCGAGAACGTTCCCTTTTTGTACGGTTTGATTCATAATTTTATCGAAAGTGTCCGGATTCATGGAGACAATCCCTTGGGCAACCGCAACACGCAGGGTCGGTTCTTTTTCGGTGACATCGACCATTCTCACGCGTCCTTTTTTGTCAAAGTGAGTAAATTCAGACATAAAAAATCCTCATATAGACATAAAAAATTCGTATATATTCAGAGGGCAATCATCTTCCCTTCACTTCGGTGTTCCCGCCAATAACGTTACGGGGAAACAACTGCCCTCTGAATAGTTAGAAAAATTCTGTTTTACTCGTAACGCTGGTTTTAATGGCATTCAATGTATCATTCAGCACGGCAATAACATTTTCGCGAATATCGCCGGCAACAACCAGAAGCATAACGTCATCGCCCACATTCAGATGTCTGTCGTCGGCAATTTCAACGAGTATGTCTATTATTCCAGGTTGTTGTTTATATGTTTCAATGACATGACGCAGTTTATTATAATCAACGGAAATCGTTAGGCCTGAAACCTTGCGCCCGTTACGCGATGTGCCACGGACAATTCCGTTATGGCACAGGATCATTCCCGCCCTGTGATAATCAGGGTGTTTTTTAATGGTGTCGACCATTCGAGTTAAATTCACTGTGACACCTCGGTTAAATAAGTTGCAGCTTGTTCGGCCCGGGCCAGATCGTCCGGTGTGTTAATATTATAAAGAGAAACCAGATCCGGATCAAT
>DNGT01000317.1 GCA_003486165.1 Desulfobacteraceae bacterium | reverse complement strand
AAATCTATCATGAGGGATGGAAAGAAGAGTATCGCAGAGTCAATTCTTTATGATGCTATGGGTATCATCGAAAAAAAGGCCAATGAACCTGCATTAAAAATTTTCGAACAGGCCCTTGAAAATGCAAAACCGATGATTGAGGTCAAGTCGCGCCGCGTCGGGGGATCAACTTATCAGGTTCCAACAGAAATTCGGCCATCTCGAAGAACGGCGCTCGGAATCAGATGGATTATTGATTTTGCTCGTAAAAGACCTGAAAAGGGAATGGTTAATAAGCTGTCAGCAGAACTTTTGGATGCCGCCAATAAACGCGGCGCTACAATTAAGAAGAAGGAAGATACCCATAAAATGGCCGAGGCGAACAAGGCGTTTGCCCACTACAGATGGTAAAATTTCAGGATGGGTTTATTGGGCGTTGAATAGACTTGAAAAAAATCAAACCATCTGAGGCGTTATTGGAAATATGAAGATGTATATCACTAACCCGTTTTAAAGGGAGGATTTCGAAGATGGGTAAGGAAAAGTTTGAGAGGACCAAGCCACATGTAAATGTCGGTACGATTGGTCATATAGATCACGGCAAGACGACTTTGACGGCGGCGATAACGAAGCACATGGGCATGAAGGGGATGGCGAAGTTTGTTCCTTTTGATCAAATAGACAAGGCGCCTGAGGAGAAGGAGCGAGGAATAACCATAGCGACGGCGCATGTTGAGTATGAGACGGTGAATCGTCATTATGCACATGTGGATTGTCCGGGTCATGCGGATTACATCAAGAACATGATAACGGGTGCGGCTCAGATGGACGGTGCCATATTGGTAGTTGGGGCCGACGATGGTCCGATGCCCCAGACGCGNNTTTGATGCCGATAGAGGATGTTTTCAGCATATCGGGTCGTGGGACGGTGGTAACGGGTCGTGTTGAGCGAGGCGTTATTCATGTTGGGGATGACATTGAAGTTGTTGGGATTCGTCCGACGATGAAGACGGTGTGTACGGGAGTAGAGATGTTCAGGAAGCTTTTGGATGAGGGTCGAGCCGGGGACAACATTGGTGTATTGATGCGGGGGACCAAGCGAGATGAGGTTGAGCGTGGTCAGGTTGTGGCAATACCGGGATCGATTAAGCCATACACGAAGTTCAAGGCGGAGGTATACATTTTGAGTAAGGAGGAAGGTGGCCGTCACACGCCGTTTTTCAGTGGATATCGGCCGCAGTTTTATTTTCGAACGACGGATGTTACGGGGAATTTGGCATTACCGGAAGGTGTAGAGATGGTGATGCCCGGAGACAATGTGACGATAACGGCGGAGCTGATAACGCCCATAGCGATGGAAAAAGAGTTGAGGTTTGCCATCAGGGAAGGCGGCCGGACGGTTGGCGCTGGTGTGGTCAGTGAGATTATCGAATAACAGCTGAAGGAGTCTGCTGGTGAGAATAATTGTTACACTTGCATGTGGTGAATGCAAAAGAAGAAATTATACGACAACCAAAAATAAACGCACAACACCGGACAAGCTGGAATTCAGTAAGTATTGCAGATTTTGTAGGACACATACTTTACATAAAGAAACAAAATAATTGATTTCTTTATGGGACAGTTTGAAAAACATGATTCGTTTATTGAAAAAAAATTGAGTATTCGAAACGGTAATATACAGGCCAGTAGCTCTAACGGTAGAGCATCGGACTCCAAATCCGGGTGTTGGGGGTTCGAATCCCTCCTGGCCTGCCAAAAAAAGAAAGTGCAGAGCACATTTTAAAAAAGACAACACGTCAAATTTTTTTTTAAAAGTTTAAACTTGATGATTCCGTAAAGATAACGCTCCTCGCTCTATTGGAAATATTAAACTGTAAAAATAATGGCACGTATACAAAGAAAGAAAAAACCAAGAGAAAAGAAAAAGAAACAGCAGAGTGCCGAAGGGGTGACATCTCAAGGCTCAAGCAATGATGCTGTTTCGAAAAAGACTGAATTATCATCAGATACTATTAAAAGTATAAAAGCAAAAGTCTATCCATCCAGACAAAAATCTCTAACAAGAACAAAAGCTGAGCCGGGAAAGTTAAAAGGATACATAGACAAGGGGCTTCAGTTTCTCAGAGAAGTCAAGGTTGAGCTTAAAAAAGTCGTATGGCCGTCGCGCAAGCAGACGATTGGCTCCACGGTGGTTGTGCTAATTCTGGTAATGATAATATCTGTTTTTCTCGGAATGGTCGATATCGGTTTGTCAAGCCTGATCCGTGTGGTTCTAAAATAAAATTGGGAGAGGAGAAAGTGGCGCTTAAGTGGTACATAGTCCATGTTTATTCAGGGTTTGAAAACAAGGTCAAAGTCGCCCTGGAAGATCGAATATCGTCTTCTCCTCAGCCCGAAAAATTCGGAGAGGTGATTGTTCCTACCGAGGAAATTGTTGAACTTGTAAAAGGAAAACGAAAAACTTCGTCTCGTAAATTTTATCCGGGATACATATTGATCAGGATGGAGCTTGATGATGAAACTTGGCACATTGTAACAAATACTGCCAAAGTCACCGGGTTTCTTGGTGGTCGAGAGAAACCGACACCAATATCAGATGATGAGGCCCAGAAAATATTGAATCGAATGGAGGATGGAAAACTAAAACCACAGCCAAAATATTTTTTCGAGACCGGAGACGAGATTCGTGTAATCGACGGGCCTTTTAAAAACTTTAACGGCATCGTTGATGAAGTTAATCCTGACAAGGGTAAAATAAGAGTTCTTGTTAGTATTTTCGGTCGTTCAACGCCCGTGGAACTAGAATTTGTGCAGGTGACGAAGCTATGATTCATTTAAATAGCCACTCATCAAATAATGGATAGCGAACGAATAACCTATCATCGAGTTATGGTTCAATTAGGGTATTAAAGACAAATGACTGCCGTGAAATGATCCTTTTAAACTTTCGCGGGAGCAAGCAGAAAGACAGGAGCAACAAGAAAAAAAATGGCAAAAAAGGTTATGGCACAGATAAAACTGCAGGTTGCAGCAGGAAAGGCAAATCCGTCACCACCCATTGGCCCTGCGTTGGGGCAGCATGGCGTGAATATAATGGATTTCTGTAAAGCTTTTAACTCCAGGACTGCCAATGACGAAGGCATCATTACGCCTGTTGTAATTACGGTATATCAGGACAGATCATTTACTTTTATAACCAAAACACCACCTGCATCTGTGCTTTTAAAAAATGCGGCAAAAATAGCAAAAGGTGCCGCTGATCCAAAACGCGAAAAAATTGGTAAGGTTACACGGCAGCAGCTCGAAGAGATTGCCAAGCAGAAAATGATTGATTTAAACGCAAATGATTTGGAGGCTGCCTGTAATATTATTGCCGGTACTGCCAGAAGTATGGGGATTGAAGTTGTTTAAAAAAGGAGTGAACATAATATCATGCCGAAGCGGGGTAAAAAATATTTAGAATCACGTAAAAAGACAAACACAAAGGTAAAACACAGTTTCAACGAAGCCGTTAAAATAGCAATAAATTCATCGTATGCTAAATTTGATGAAACAGTTGATGTGGCGGTTCGACTTGGCGTTGATCCAAGACATGCTGATCAGATGGTTCGAGGTACTGTCGTTTTGCCCAATGGCCTTGGCAAGGAAGTTAAAGTCCTCGTATTTGCTAAAGGAGAAAAAGAGCAAGAAGCCTTAGATGCAGGTGCGGATTTTGTCGGGAACGATGATTTAATAGAAAAAATTAAAGAAGGATGGTTCGGCTTTGACAAAGCTGTTGCAACACCTGACATGATGGGGGCTGTAGGAAAAATAGGAAAGCTTCTCGGACCCAGAGGACTCATGCCCAATGCAAAAGTCGGAACGGTAACCTTTGATTTGGCCAGAGCGGTCAAGGAAATCAAAGCAGGTAAAATTGATTTCAAGGTTGAAAAAGCAGGCATTGTCCACGTTCCAATGGGCAAAGTTTCTTTTGGCGTAGAGAAGATCGTGCAGAATGCATCTGTCTTTTTAGAAACGATCCTTCGACTTAAACCGGCTTCCAGCAAGGGAACTTACCTGAGAGGTATCGCTGTCTCAACTACCATGGGACCCGGCATTAAAATTGATGCGGCCAGTGTCAAAGACTTGGTCAAATAATTACGTTGCTTTGATGAACCTGAAAATCTTGATTCTTCCATCCCTAACACAACCAAGCCGAGAGGATTTTTGCGTAATTTTANNATTGATGGTGCCTATTTCTCAACAGGTTAAGTTAATATCAACATTTCTGTCAAAGACCGTAGGTGCACTTGTTTGTGTTTAATCGGCGAAGCCGGCCTACCGAGACATTTTATTTTAATAAGTCGTTCCTCCGGTTTTTTACAGATTGAGGAAGGAGGTGTTTAGACTTGTGCGGATAGAAAAAAAGAAAGAGATTGTAAAAGATCTGCATGAAAAATTTTTAAAGTCAAAAGTTGTCATCGTAACAGATTATAAAGGTCTTGATGTTACGACGATAAGTGACTTGCGAAGGAAGCTTGGAGCGGAAAAAATTGAATATAAGGTGGTAAAGAACTCGCTTCTTATCAGAGCTTCTGAAGAGACCGATGTCGCATTGATTAAGGATTATTTTAAAGGTCCTAGTGCTGTTGCCTTAAGTTACGATGATCCGGTTGCACCGGCAAAAGTGCTGACAAAGTTTTCGGAAGAGTATAAACAACTTGAAATTAAAACTGGTGTCATGGACGGAAAAGTGCTTGATGCAGCCGCAATCAAGACGATATCGACCCTCCCTGGTCGAGAAGAGCTTCTGGGGCAATTCCTTTCGGTCGCCAACGGCGTTGTTACCGGTTTTGTCCGGGTCCTTAATGCCATTCCGGTACAGTTTTTATATGTACTTCAGGCCATCAAGGAACAAAAGGAAACCGGCTGATTAGTGTAAATGGTTCGAAAGATATAAAATGTTACAAGTTAAACTGGAGGAAAAATAAAATGGCGGATATTACGAAAGAAGATGTAATTGAATTTATAGCAAATATGTCGGTTCTTGATTTATCTATGCTGGTTAAGGAAATGGAAGAAAAATTTGGGGTCTCAGCAGCCGCACCTATGGCTGTTGCGGCTTTTGCCCCTGCTGAAGGCGGAGGTGCCGCGGCAGAAGAAAAGACCGAATTCGACGTTATTCTGACAACATTTGGTGACAAGAAAATTCAAGTTATAAAAGAGGTCAGGGCAATTACCGGTCTGGGACTGAAAGAAGCCAAGACTTTGGTCGATGAAGTTCCAAAACCCGTTAAGGAAGGCATTTCTAAAGATGAAGCCGAAAAGATCAAAGNNATAACCCATAACCCATAACCTATAACCCATAACCCAATTAACATTTTGGAGATGCCATGTCGGAAAGGCTTTTGGCAAACAGACGCGTAAGAAAAAACTTTGGGAAAATACCAAAGATTGTTGATATACCTAATCTAATCGCGGTGCAGCAAGAATCATTCAATCGGTTTTTGCAAAAGGATGTTTCTCCAGAAAAAAGAAGAGACATCGGCTTGCAAGCAGTGTTTAAATCTGTGTTTCCCATAAAGGATTTTACCGGAACTGCTTCTCTTGAATTTGTGTCTTATCGATTTGGTGAAGTCAAACACAGTGTTCAGGAATGCATGCACAGAGGAATGACTTACGAGATTCCACTCCGTATTACTGTTAGATTGGTTGTTTATGATATTGATAAAGAGACAGGAATTACAAACATTCGCGATATCAAAGAGCAGGAAATTTATTTTGGTACGATTCCTCTGATGACCGATAATGGTACATTTATTATTAATGGGACTGAACGTGTTGTAGTAAGCCAGCTTCACAGATCTTCCGGAGTGTTTTTCGATCATGACAAAGGTAAAACGCATTCCAGCGGCAAGGTAATATATACTTCCAGAATTATCCCTGTGCGCGGATCATGGATCGATATGGAGATCGACCATAAAGATATCGTTAATATTCGAATTGACAGGCGTCGTAAACTACCGGTCACCATTCTTTTTAAATCCTTTGGGTATACTTCTGAAGACATTCTGGCTTATTTTTATAAAACAGAAAGGATCGTTATCCGCGGTAAGCGGATTTTTAAAGAATTTAATGAAGATTTGCTGAAAGGACAGCGTGCCAGCCGAGATGTCAAAGATCCTGAAACCGGCGAAACAATTGTTTCTAAAGGACGCGTGTTTACTAGAGCTGCGCTTAAACGTCTCAAATCATCGGGTGTCAATTTGATACCGGTGAGTGTTGAAGATATCTTAAACAAAATTTTTTCCAAAACAATTCTTGATCCTGACAAAGAAGAACCCATCGTAGAATGCAACAAGGTNNGACTCTATTCACAAGACGCTGCTCTTGGACAAAGTTGAAACAAAAGAGGGTGCACTCATTGAGATATACCGGAGACTTAGACCCGGAAATCCTGCCACACCCGAAGTGGCTCAGGATTTTGTTGATCACATGTTTTTCAAGTCTTCCTATTACGATCTTTCCGGTGTGGGCCGTATGAAGATTAACATTCGCCTGGATATTAACTCATCCATTGATTTAAAGACGCTTCGAAAGGAAGATATCCTTCTTACAACGAAAACACTTTTAGAACTTAAGGATACCCAGGGAGCAGTTGATGATATCGATCACTTAGGAAATAGGAGGGTTCGCGCCGTTGGGGAGCTTCTCGAAAACCAGTATCGCATCGGACTGGTCAGAATGGAACGTGCCATTAAGGAACGGATGAGTTTACAAGAGGTCGACGCACTGATGCCTCATGACCTTGCCAATCCAAAACCGGTTTCCGCTGTTGTTAAAGAGTTTTTTGGAACGAGCCAGCTCAGCCAATTCATGGATCAGACAAATCCGCTTTCAGAAACGACCCATAAAAGACGTTTGAGTGCACTGGGACCCGGCGGATTGACGCGTGAAAGGGCCGGTTTTGAAGTTAGGGATGTCCACCCTTCTCATTACGGACGAATTTGTCCAATAGAAACGCCGGAAGGACCCAATATCGGTCTTATTGTGTCACTTAGCACTTATGCTCGGGTCAATGAATATGGTTTTATCGAAACACCTTACAGCGTTGTTAAAGATGCCACTGTGCTGCAAGATGTCAAGTTTCTTACCGCCTTTGAAGAAAAAGAGCACCCTATTGCCCAGGCCAACGCGCAGCTGGACGAAGGTAGGAAATATGTCAATCCCTTGGTAACGTCAAGGGTGGCTGGAGAGTTCATGATGATCAAGGCGGA
>DNGT01000027.1 GCA_003486165.1 Desulfobacteraceae bacterium | reverse complement strand
AAAGTGGTTTAGCAATAATAAGGGCTATGGCTTCATTGAGCAGGAAGATGGTCCTGATGTTTTAGTTCATGATTCAGGTATTAACTCAGAAGGTTATAAATCCTTCAAAGAAGGTGATCAAGTTACCTTTGACATCAAGCAAGGGGAAAAAGGTTCTGCCGCTGTAAATGTCGCTGTAGTTTAGATCATGGTTCTGAGGAAAAAGGGCATTCCATGGATTTATGATGGAGTGCCCTTTTTCATTTTTATGGTATATGTATGTTACAAGAATTGATTCCAAGTTTTGTGTATGACAAGATATATTTTAATAGACCATTCGCTGTCATAGATTCAGGCTTATAAACGTCAAGAGCATACCGAGAGACCTTTGAAAAACGCTCCTTTTGATCCAATTTATGTGTCATAATCTCCGATTTTAACCCCCAAAATACAAGAATTTTTCTTCTGAAGAAATCTTTTGACTTACCAAAACGCAATAAAATTAAACTTTTTTCAAAGATTTAACCGAAGAGTTCGGCTTGCCGTTTGTTTTTCGAAAGGCCATTATACGAATTTAATACATAGATAATTATTTATCATTACTCTATATATTTGCTCAAACACTTTTTGTTTAAAATTAATACGATTTTCCGCCATCATTCTCTCGATACGATTTTGATGAAACATACCAATAAGTTAGTTAAATTCTCCTTATATACTGTAAATTTGCTTTTCTAATACAAAAAACATTACTCTTAATGAGGATTGGCTGTATTTTATTGATATAGATTGATTTTTAGACACTTTGCTTGCGTTTATGTAGATTAATTTCTAAATGGCACACAAATTGCTGTTTAGTGTCCTCATTTATTAACAATCTTACTTAATAGTAACAAGCTTCAAAACTATTCCCTATAACTTCAAAGGGTTAAAAATAAATTGTTAGCGACTCAAAAACATTTCAATAATTTTGGCAAAAATAAAAACAGTCTGTTTTACACTTGGAAATTTATACTTTTACTTTTCATTTTACTGTTTTTTGGTTTTGAATCATTAGGTTATGCAATGAATCTAACGCTTGAGTGGATCCCAAATAATGAGCCTGATTTAGCTGGCTACAGAGTTTTTTACCGCGAGCAAAGCCAATCTTACGATTATGCAAATCCATCATGGGAAGGAACAAACACCTATTGCACAATCTACGATCTGGATGAAACAAAGACATATTGTTTTGTGGCAAGAGCATTCGATACCGAAGGGTTTGAGAGCGGAAATTCCAACGAGGCGTGCCATGAACCGTTGGTCATACTGAATCAGCCAGCGACTGCTGATGCAGGTCCGAATCAAACCTTAAGTGAAGGGCAGACCGTATTGCTGAGCGGCTCGAACTCGACCGATCCGGACGATGGTATTGCATCTTATCACTGGGTTCAAATCGACGGGCCTGCTGTAAGTCTGTCTGATCCCGATGTAAAGCAACCAACATTTACAGCACCCGATGTTGGAACGGAGGGTGTTGTCTTGACCTTTGAACTTACTGTTTCAGATTACAGTGGAAATCAAGGAAAAGATATGTGTGTTGTTAACGTTACATGGCTTAACGAGCCTCCTCAGGCTGATGCCGGCACCGATCTAACTGTGGAGGAAGGGATTGTTGTTACTCTGGATGGATCTCTTTCTTTGGATATAGATGATGGAATTGCTTCTTACCAGTGGACCCAAATTGGAGTTCCAAAGATTACTCTGTCAAATCTAACTTCATCACAGCCGACCTTTACGGCACCGAACGTCGGACCTGACGGCGCTTCCCTAACCTTTAATCTTACCGTGACTGATGCCGGAGGGCTGCAAAATACGGACTCTTGTATTGTCAATATCAGCTCGCAAAACGAATCGCCAATTGCGATTGTTTCTCCAGATTATTCGGAGGCGACAGAGGGGACTTTAGTTACAATGGATGGATCAACCTCAAGGGATTCTCATGGAGGGATTGTCTCATATCTTTGGTCTCAGGTCGAGGGGGATCCTGTATCCTTGTCAGACCCAACATCACCCTTAACGACTTTTTCGGCGCCGAAAACAGACCCATTTGGCAAAAATATCAAATTTAAATTGACAATAAAAGACGATAGAGGTCTCAAAAGTACGGCCGAGAGTTTTATTTATGTCATACAAAACTAACTTTCGAATGGNNGCCACTCAAACAGCATCCGATTTAAAAAAAGATCATCCATTCCGCTATATTCAATGATTTAGGAGAAAAACTCCCCGCCCCCTCAGTTATATTATCCGGTGAATTGGTATCGATAGACCTATGCCGGTTAGAAATTCTTCCTCGACGAAGTTGTTCTCCATAAACTCTAAGAACATTATTTGTTTGATACGCTGAGATTACCATATTTTTACTCTTATTATATTATCAGCACCTGGTACAAAAAAACTTTAAAAACTGTATTTTAGATTAATGACATGAACTTAGCTTATTTAGTCAAGGTTTTGATTCTGGTGTGTAAACAAAAAACAAGCAACGATCGGTTTATTAATGAGGACGAACCCTTTTCCAATATTCCAAAAATTGTCAAAATTCTGACACCAGTGGAATTTGACGCCAAAACTTCGTATTTTTATACGTTTAATACCAAATGATTTAAATCTTAACCATCTGTAATAAATAGTATTTATTTACATGTCACTATTTGGCATAGTTTATGCTTAAAAAATAAGCTGAGAGTGTTTCTTAAAATTGGAACTGCAAAGATACCTCACGATCTTGGAGGCTGGAAAATTTTAAGACAATTTCGATATGATGTACAACTATCTCTCAAAACAAATTAAAAAGGAAAAGGTAGTGAAAAGGATTAAAGTATTTTTCATGGCCTCTATGGCCTTTTTTGTCTTTTCATCAGCAGTCGTAGCTGGTGATTTTGACTGGATCAGAGGTTTCAATATCCAAGCTCAAGCGGACCCATCAGGATTCCGGACAAGACTTGCAACTCGTTTTAAGATAGGCGACGCACAAATCAATATCGTGCTCGACAATGTCGAAAAACCTGCTGACGCATATATGGTTCTTAGGCTCGGAGAAATGTCAAACCAGCCAACAGAGAGCGTTATTGAAAAATACAGGTCTGGTAAAGGCAAAGGCTGGGGGGCACTTGCGAAGAGCCTGGGAATAAAACCCGGATCGGAGGAATTCCATGCCCTGAAACGTGGCCATGATCTTTACGATGAAAAACATAATAGTAAGAACAAGAGCAAGGGTGAGGGCAAGGGCAAGAAATGATGGCGAAGACATCTATCTCTTGAATTAGTGCATGAAGGCGGGGAGGTTCAGCCAATCATTTTGTATTGATTGCTTATAAAAATTGAGATCAGAAGAATCCATTTTGATCAAGACTTGTTACTGTGATGTAAGATGATACGAAAACTGATTATAATAATAGCGTTTGCATGTGTAGTAGCAGTAATAGCCGACTATTATGGGGTAATAAAGCTTCCTTCTTTTGAGAAACCAAAAGTCTTGGACAGCAGAGATCAAATGCTACATAAGACAAAAGACTTAATGAAAGATGAATAATTTTTCTTTTTAAGGTGAACCATGAGTAAAAAACATGAATATTGTGGAAATTGTATATTCTGTGCTTCTGTTTGTCCTGAGTGTGGTTCATCTGATGTGAATGTATCAGGTCTTATAAGCTTTTCCTACAGCAACAATTTCCAGGATGATATAGATATGAGTCTCGAATTTGACTTTATCAAGGGATTTTTCTGCAATGAATGCCATACAGATATAGACCCAGAGAAGCTTGAATTCGCAATTAGTGAGGCTTTACCAGACAGTTTAAAAGCAAAACGGAAAGATGGCAACAGAGTCACAATTACGATATGAAATCATCAAATCCAAACCGTTGATAGCGGATATAGATCAATGCTCGACATAAATTTCAAAAACGAAGAGGTTTTGGCACCTCCAATAATCGGAACAAGCAAAAGTATCGAGAGGATCAGAGACCTTATCGACCACACTGCAGGCACGGGATTAAATGTCTTAATCACAGGCAAAAGCGGTGTGGGCAAAGAGATCGTTGCCCAGAACCTTTATTATAAATCGGAAAGAAAAAACAAACCATTCATAAAGGTCAACTGTGCTGCATTGCCGGAGGGATTGCTTGAAAGTGAGCTTTTTGGATTTGAAAGAGGAGCGTTTACCGGAGCTGAACGAAAAAAACGAGGGAAATTCGATCTGGCTCATCAAGGGGTTATATTTTTAGATGAAATCGGGGATATGACACTTGCACTCCAGGCCAAACTTCTTCATGTTCTGCAAAGTGGAGAATTTTCACCACTTGGTTCAGAAAAAGAGGTAAGATCAGATGCATGGGTTATAGCCGCTACAAATCAAGAACTTGAGAAGAAAATAAAAGAAAGGCTTTTCAGAGAAGACCTTTACTATCGTCTTAGCACTATTAAAATACATATTCCACCTCTTCGCAACAGGCCGGAAGACATACCGCCGTTAATTGACTATTTTATAGAAAAATATGCTTCTCAGTTCAACGGAAAGAAGATTTCAAAACCCTCCCGTGATGCAATTGAAAAGCTTATAGAATACAACTGGCCGGGAAATGTTAGAGAACTTCAGAGTCTTCTACAAAGTTCCATGGTTATCGGCAATTGGGAAGCAGTTGTTGACGATCTTTACATCAATGATATACCTGATGTTAATTCAATGTCAGAACAAAAAGGACTGGATAAAGCCTTAAATGTTGAAATCCTTCTTGACCATATAAGACAAAATTCACTGACGAATGAATCATTTTCTCTTAAGAAAATTAGAAAAGAGACCATGAATATCATCGATAAAAAAGTCATCTCACACGTACTTAATCAAACAGGATGGAACCGTACAAAGGCAAGTAAAATATTAAAAATCAGTTATAAAGCACTCCTTTATAAAATCAGCGACCTTGATATAGAATTACCATCTTCAAACCGCTGATATCAGCAATATATAACAGGAAATTCAAGCCTAAAATCTTTCCGGATATCTCAACATCTGTTAAACAATCTTATAGTTCAACTACCGGTAAGGTGTCTGTAAGTGATTAAGTCTCAGTTATCGAAAGTTCCTTTCGCCGGTAAAAATTACTGATGGTACAAAAGACTGGTATGGCCTCGGTCCAGTTTCAGTATTGCCAGAGTGTCAGAAGAAAGGCATCGGGAAATCGCTTATCAACGAAGGGTTGTCCTTGCTGGAACAACTGGATGGCCAAGGTTGCGCCGTTGTTGGTGATCCGAATAATTATATACGATTCGGTTTCAAGAATTTTCCAGAACTAGTTCATGAGGGAGTTCCACAAGCCGTTTTCCGTGAAGAAGAAACAGATCACTCAAACAATACAACACGTCATTACTTTTTATTTTTCTATCAACCACAATGGCCAAACACTCCAGGCTTTCTTTCATGGTCGCCTCCTTTGGTTTCGCTTTTTACCGTATTTTACCAAAAGAACCGACACGACCCAGCATAGTATCTATGTGTCCAATATGTTGATAACATTCTAATTGCTTGTGATATCTATTCCCCAAAAACCCGGTGCCCAAACGACCGGGTTTTTGGGTGCATTTGACCTTTACGATTTCATACAATCCATTACGATTTATTAAACGTTAACCATTCATAATAGCATAGCCCAATTTTATCATTACACTAAAAAGCAAACGGCAGATTTGGCAACATTCACGAACGGCGTCTTTACGATTTATAACCATAAGGTTTTTGTACGTGTTCAGGGTGTGTGCCTCACCGTTTCACTCTGGCGCCTAAGTGTCCAGTCATTTCAATAACCTAGCAACAGTTACATTCCTTTCCCTCCACGTTCTCCCGCGAAAAACATGCGGGAGACACGGGCTCCCCCACAGCTCAGGCACTGAAATGACGAAGACACTCCGACAATATCGTTACACAAGGAAGCACACCCCCTTAACATATAGAGGGTTTTTTATGAATATTGGCGTGAGAAACTTGAGTAAAAGGGTTAAAAAAGTGATTGACAGCCCAGCCCTATTTCGTTAACCATGAAATCTGCTGCGGATAACCAAAAGGAATGGATCAAAAGTGAAAGGTCAGATTCTGAACATACTCAAAACAGAAAAAGAGGTTGTTTCCGGGGAGATGCTCAGCGTCCGTCTTGGTATTTCTAGGGTATCTGTCTGGAAGCATATCAAAAAACTTCAAGAAGTTGGATACAATATTGAAGCGACACCTAAGGGCTATGTTTTTATCAGTGCCCCTGACGCCCTTTATCCATGGGAATTTGGGGAAAAAAAACATAATATTCATTATTTTGATGAAGTGGATTCCACCATGGATATCGCAAGAGAACTGGCAAGAAAACAATGTCCTCATTTTTCGGTGGTTATTGCCGGTCGTCAGAAAAAAGGAAGGGGGCGACTGAAAAGAAACTGGCTGTCTTCAGAAGGAGGACTCTATTTTACAATTGTTGTCAGGCCAAAAATATCGCCTGTTTTAAGTCTAAGGGTCAACTTTGCGGCATCAATGATTCTGGCGCAAACGCTGCGCAACATGTTTAACATTAATGCCATGGTCAAATGGCCCAATGATGTGCTGGTGGATGGCAAGAAAATTTCAGGAATCCTTTCCGAGATGGAGGCTGAAATCGACAGAGTTAGCTTTATCAGTATCGGGATTGGCATCAACGTGAACAATGATCCCACACCCTATGAACCCATGGCAACGTCTTTAAAGAAGATCCTCGGAAAGGAGATACCGAGGATAGAGGTATTGAAAGTGTTTCTCCATCATTTCGAAGATGCATTAAATGATGAGGATTTTGACCATGTGGTTTCCGAATGGAAAAGATATACGGAAACGTTGAACCGGCATGTCAGGATCGTTACGACCCATGAAGTATCCGAAGGTCTTGCCGTGGATGTAGATGACAATGGTGCGCTAATATTGAAACTCGAGGACGGGTCGGTGAAAAAAATTATATACGGCGATTGCTTTCATGAATNNTATATCAAATGTATCCAAAACAAATGTGGTCAGAGATTTGCTCGCTATGATCTGTGGCAGTCTCATCATTTATGCATGCGGTTTGTCGTGGCTAAAAATACTGACCGACATGACCTTGGGAAAAACCCTGGCTGTGGGAATGTATCCGTTTCTTCCGGGGGATGCCCTTAAAATGGCTGCGGCGGTTCCCATTGCAAAAGCATTGCGGCCGTTAATAAACGGGGAGGAGTGGAAAGGGATCAGGTGTCAGGAAATAGAAATAAGTAATAAATGTCCGGTGTCCGGTGCTGATGACGCCGGATAATCTATGAGAATGGTGTTGTGAATATCATTGAAATCGAAAATTTGAGCCATAGATTTTCAAACGGCACCGTTGGTCTTGAGAATATCAATCTTTTCATTTCCGAAGGGGCGTTTGTTGTCATTGCAGGGCGTAACGGGTCCGGGAAAACCACTCTTTTAAAACACCTGAACGGCCTTCTTTTGCCTACAAAAGGCATTGTCAAACTCTCCGGTGTCCCGGTGGCTAAAAATCTTACATGGTCGAGACAGATGGTGGGCATGGTATTTCAAGATGCTGACAGCCAGATTGTCGGTGAAACCGTTTCAGACGATGTGGCCTTTGGACCGGAGAATCTTTGCCTGGACCGGGCCGAGGTCAAACGCCGGGTCTCGTGGGCATTGGAGACCGTGGGATTGCATCACCACAAAGATCAAAAACCGCATTTATTGTCCGGTGGAGAAAAACGTCGGCTCGCAATAGCGGGTATTCTGGCAATGGAACCCAAAGTACTCGTTTTTGACGAGCCTTTTTCCAGCCTGGACTATCCGGGTGTCAAACAGGTTTTAGCACACATGGTTTCTCTGCATCAGGCCGGACACACGATTTTGGTTGCCGCGCATGATCTGGAAAAGCTGATCGCCCATACAGATCGTCTGGTCATTATGCAAGATGGAGGCATTGTCAGGGACGGGTTGCCCTCTCAGCTGCTCGGGGATCTCGAGGATTTTGGTATTAGAGAACCATGTGCCTCACGATTGGGCATGGAGGTGCATTCATGGCTGAATTGAACGTATTGGGTTTTCATGCCGGAAATTCTTTACTGCACCAATTGGATGTCCGATTTAAACTAATGTTTCTTGTTATCATCAGCCTATCGAGTTTAAAAGCTTTTGTTCCTTCACTTTCTCTTTT
>DNGT01000383.1:5145-5653 GCA_003486165.1 Desulfobacteraceae bacterium | reverse complement strand
GTTTGTTAATACATTATCTTCTATATCCTTTTTATCTTCGGCTCTTTTTTTTAGCAAAACCTTCATGGCAATATTGATTTCTTCAAGGTTTTTAGTTTTAATTTCCAAGTCTCTGGTTCTTTCTTTCACCCGGCGTTCAAGCTCATTGTGAGCTTTCATTAGTGCCTTTTCAGCTCTTTTTTTGTCCGTAATATCTGTGAACGTACCGATGGCACTATGAATTTTATCTTCAGATAAGAATATGGGCGCTCCGGAAATCATCACGTTGCGTTTAGTTCCTTTTCTCCCTAAGAGTTCGACTTCATAGGTCGAACTCATACCCTTTTTACGTTTGGCAAGTTCGCTTTTTATAATTTCGCGGTTTTCATCATCGTAAAAAGAATTATAGGTCTTTCCACGAAGTTCTTCAGGGTCTTCAATTTCAAGCATCTGGCACATAGCCGGATTTATATATATGGTGTGGCCGTCCAAAGTGGTTTGCCAAAAACCTACCAATGTGTTTTCAGCA
>DNGT01000383.1:0-5139 GCA_003486165.1 Desulfobacteraceae bacterium | reverse complement strand
TTGGCCTCTTCGGGGGGCATTAGGTCGAACGGAGTCTTAGCTATTATTTCTTCTGGATCATAACCAAGTATATCGTTAACTTTTGGACTAGCATAAGTGTAGCATGCATCTTTATCGACCTCCCAAATCCAGTCACTGGTCATTTCCGTTAAATTACGAAATTGTTCGTTTCTTACCTGTAAAGCCTCCTCTGCCTGTCTGCGCTCACTGATATCTATTCCCATACCAACAAGATATGAAAAATTTTCTATGTTTGTTCTTACTCCTGTAAAGTAGTAAGGAGTTTTTTTACCACTTTTTGATACAATGTCCAATTCTACATTAGATCTTCCATTTACAAAAACTTCTTCAATCTTATCAGCTGCTATCTTTTTATCTTCTTCTTCGAAAACATCAAAAGGACTCATTTTTAAGACTTCTTCAGTAGAATACTCGGAAACTTTTTCCAAGTTTTCATTCCAACGATAAAATTTTCCTTTCTCATCTAAAATATAGAAAATGCCGGGCAAGCTGTTTATTATTGATTCGGAATTTTTTTTCTATCGACATTTTTTTTACTTTCTTGAACACATCAAGTTTTATTTCTAATTCTTTGATCTTTTGTTCCAATTCTTCTAAGGTTGGTTTTTTTGAATTCATTACAATCTCCAACTATTCTGAATAGAAAGGCTCAAAATTTGGTACAGTTAACAAAAAGAATAGACTTTCGAATATTACATCAGGCTTAACTTATTGGGCTTATTATTGTTTATGTGAATTTATACCATTTGTTGGTGCGGTATACATTCAAAAACAACAATAAAAGGATTCGGTTTCAACGGTTAAAAGTTAATGCCTCGTACCTAAATCCTCAATTTCCAAAATTACAGAGATATCAACGCCGCTAATCACCCGCGCGGTTTTTTTTCGCCGGCTGAATTAGCCTGGTTGGGGAATAAAAATCCGATGCTGTGGTGGATTCAAAGGATGGCAACACCCCGATCACGCAGGTAGTCCTTCAAGTCACCAATTCCAATGATCCCAAAATGGAACACAGACGCGGCAAGCAAGATTGTAGCGCCTGCTTCCACTGCCTGATAGAAATGATCCAATTTCCCTGCTCCGCCGGAGGCCACCACTTCTGCCGAGACAGCTTCCTTGATCGCTCTGATCACCGGCAGATCATAACCGGTCTGCACGCCGTCGCCAGCTTTGCTTGTCGGCAGAATAACCGGAACGCCGCAACCGTCAACGCGCTTCGCCCATTCGATCGCGTCTGCGCCAGTGGCTGTCCGTCCGCCATTAATATATACTTCATAACCTGAGGGCATAGCCGCATTCTGATCAACATCAATGGCCACCGTCACTTTCTCGGCACCTAACTCTTTGACCAGTTCTTCGACCAGTTCGGGCTTCCGGAAGGCGGCACTGCTGGTCGATACTTTGTTTGCTCCTGCGCTTAGCACTAACTCGGCCGATTTTATATCAGATATACCTCCGCCAACTGTGAATGGTACAGTTGTGACTTCGGCCACGCGTTTAACTACGTCGAGCATGGTGGCTCTGCCTTCCACCGTAGCTGTGATATCCAGAAGCGCCAGTTCGTCTGCGCCAGCCTCACAATAAGCCCGTGCGCATTCGACCGGATCACCGGCGTCTCGTATGTTTACGAAATGGACGCCCTTTACAACACGACCGTTCTGCATGTCCAGGCAAGGCATGATTTTAATTTCTTGTTCCAAAATTTCCCTCCTCTTTACATTGTTTTATTACTTAATGTCGGCTTAAGGTATTACGGGTTTGCAGTCGCCCTTAATCCTGTTGTTCGACAGTCATAATTACTTATATGTAATGATTGTTTTACCACGAGAGGTAAAAGAAATGCCTTGCTGACTTTGTGTGCCAATCATTATTGATTCAACAATGGGTGGATTAACAAATTTGTCGGATATCCATTCAACAATAAAGTTGGCACCTGACCCACCGGCTTTGTCTCTTTCTGGTATGACATAGCGCAATGACTCTAATGGGTTTAGAATTACTGGTTTTTCTAAATATTTTTTTAAGAGCTTCCCTTGCGTCTCATAATAATCGACCACTGTGATTTTGATTTGATGCTTAGGATCAATGTTTCTGATGCTTAATGTTACCGTCAATAAGAAAGGCGTTTCTTTGTTTCCACTGTAAATATGTGAATAAGCAGGCACATAAATGGTCTGCCTGTCAGACAACTCGATTTTCTCGTCAGCATATACAGGCAGAGATAAAGAAAAACAAATGGATAAAACAAGAATAATAAAATAAGCAAAAGGATAACTCATTTTCATGGTAATTCTCCAATTAATTATATGTGTCAAAAAATGATTATCTGCATAGAATCGTAAATACAGATTCTTTCTATATGTATAAATGGATGTAAATCATGGTTATAATTTCTTGCATTAAGCGTGATTCCGTTATTATTTCATTATGGTAAAGATAGTTATTAGTTAGAACGAGCCGTAATGAGACACAACATACTATGGAGGGCAGGCAAATTGGGCCAGAATCACTTGAGTCTTGAATACGGTCATTCCAAAATTATTGATACCACAACTGGCTGAAGAAAAGCAAAGATTTCATCCAAGGTAAAGGCGGTTGATCAATCTTTTTTTTGTTCACCTCTCGGGGCTTTTTAATCGTAAAATGTTGGCGTTGGATACAGATACCTATCAAGAAGACCAAATATCACTGAACTTTGATACATTGATCTTATAAAAATAGGACTTGTCAAAACTACAGATATCTCCTATNNACCGCATGCAATTTATTCGAGGTGTTCAGATGGGGCTGACAAACTTACCAACGTATTCACTAAATAATCAGTACACACAGATATCAACAACGCCATGCCCCACTCTCATCTAACGGTTGGATAATATTTTAGGTAATCGGCTCAAATCTATAGGGTTGAACATCCAAGAGCATTCGACGAATACGAAGCAATAACCGCCGGGCAATAGCAACAATGGCGCGTTTTGCTCCTGCACGCGCTTTAATCCTCTTATATCTTCGTGCCATCTCTTTGTCCTTTGAGATCAACCACCAACAAGTTACTTACCAGTGCAACAGGTTCAAGTACATCATTTTCAATTACATATATCGTAAATTCCATAATCAAGCAAAAAGGCAAATCCGGTAAATGAAATTGTCTCTTATGAAAAAACGATATCCCAAATATTTTAAACCTCTGATCTTTGCATGTTCATAGCTCCAAAAATAAAAAGCGGGCTTAATGGTGAACCCGCTTTTCCACCCCGAAAGCTACATTTGTTTCAAGGCATAACTTAATCTGGTTAAATCATCACTTTAATTGGATATTGAGTTGCTCAAACCTCTAATATTAAAATGTCTAAATGACTATCTTTGTCTGTAGTCAGATACCAGAATCGACAGGATTGGATTAAGGCTATCAATCGAAATTGCCACTGGTTTGGTCACAACAGTTGAACTTTTAAGTAAGAAACAGTTTTGTTCGGTGCATTTAAGGCCGTTGGTACAATATTCACCCTTACGGCAAGGGCAATTTTTCTGCTTTATGGGAGTTAAATGTGACAATTTGGTATAACTCGTTAGTCTTTTATTCTTCTTAATTATCGATGAAAGATAGCTCGACCATAGAATGTCCTATGTAACGATCATGCGGAACTTTTGAAGTAATTAAGGTCTTAAATATTTTCCCATTACCGAATGAATCAGACTGATTGTATTCCATGTCCAATAAATCACCAACTTTCAATTCTTTGAACACAGAGGAATCTTGTTTTACGAGAATATATGGCCCATTTGAGGTATTATATCGTAATCTAAATAGGTGGGATAACCCATTTCCATTTAAAGAGAATTGAACACTGTGGTATTCGCCTGAAACGATTTTTGCTTTAAATCTACGCTCCGCCAAGTCGATTACGTTGTGATTTCCAATTTTAATTAACTCGAACATTTGTAAGCTATCCTTATGAAACTTTAATTTTGAGAAATATAATTTAGTCATGTGCAAAAACCATGCAAAATTAGCTGGTTGCTGGCGCTTAAATTTCAAATTGAAATAATATTAGAGGGTTACATTGATCAAAAGGTCTGGTTTACAGCGCTGATCTATATCAAAGTGATTGGAATTATATAGAATATATTGCATAACTTGTGAACATTTTTACACAATTTAAACCCAACGGGATAGGCAACCGAGCTGAGAAGGAGTGACTTCGATATAAACTTTAGGTGAAACAGAAATCGTTGAAGNNATTACCGGGACCGCATGCAATTTATTCGAGGTGTTCAGATGGGGCTGACAAACTTACCAAGTATTCACTAAAGGGTAAAGTTTGAAAATCCGGACCTGCAATGCTAATAGATGCAGGTATGAAGCGGATTTGCCCAAAATGCTCACATAACAGATTCTGGTCACTTAAAGATGGCCGTTTCCGATGTACTAATTGTAGAAAAACTTTTAGTGATTCAAGACAACTATTTCGGATTTCAAAGGCCAAGTTAAGACAAGTTGTCCAAGAATTTTTACTTGAGCATTCAACCAATATCATTCTCAGCAGAGTCGATATATCAAAGTACATGTTGCTAAAAATTTTGACTATGCTAAGAGTTGCCATGACCCAGGATCTTCCTGAGATTTTCGATGGCACCGTCGAAGTTGATGAAACCTATCTCGGTGGCCAGTGGAAAAANNCCGTAATGGTAAAGTCTGGGCCGAGCTAATCGACAGCGTTGAGGCAAAACAGCTACAGCCAAGGATTCTCAAGCAGGTCAAGAAAGGCTCGACTGTTTTTTCAGATACCTGGCGCGGATATACCGGAATTGCTGCCAAAGGTTATGTCCATCGCCTGGTCAAGCATAGCAAAGACAGCTATGTGACAGACGGTAACCACATTAATGGCCTGGAAGGCTTCTGGGGTTACCTTAAACGTAAGCTTTCATCAAAAGGTGGTATTAGACTGTCTCGTTTGCATCTGTACCTCGGAGAATACGTCTGGCGATATAACTATCGATATCTAAGTTTAAAAGAACAAGAAAATTACTTAATCAAACTTTTAAATAAGTATATCAGGTAGTAAATTAGGTCCGGATTTTCGGACTTTACCCATTATTCCTCCCGGATGGATATTA
>DNGT01000464.1 GCA_003486165.1 Desulfobacteraceae bacterium | reverse complement strand
ACCCTTTATGCTCCATTACAATTTTCCACCCTATTCGGTGGGAGAAGTCAGGCGTATGGGTGGACCGAGTCGGAGAGATATCGGTCATGGCGGACTGTCAACAAGGGCCATTGAGAAAGTTCTACCCTCTAAGGAAGAATTTGATTATACCATCCGGATTGTCTCGGAGGTTTTGGAATCCAACGGTTCTTCATCCATGGGCACTGTGTGTGCGGGAATCCTGTCGCTTATGGACGGCGGTGTTCCCATCAAGGCACCGGTTTCAGGCATTGCGATGGGACTGGTAAAGGAAGAAGACGATGTCGTGATTCTTTCCGATATACTCGGAGATGAGGATCATACCGGCGACATGGACTTCAAGGTTGCCGGAACAAAGGACGGCATCACCGCGCTACAGATGGATATAAAAATCCACGAACTCTCCCGGGATATTATGGAAAAGGCACTGGAGCAGGCTCGAGTCGGCCGGCTTTTTATCCTTGATAAAATGATAGAGGCCATTAAGGAACCACGCAAGGAAATCTCCCCTTATGCGCCCAAAATAATCACTATCAAGATTAATCCGGATAAAATTCGTGAAATCATCGGTCCGGGCGGTAAAATCATCAGAGCGATTCAAGCTGAGACCAACACAAAAATTGAAATCGATGACTCCGGCCTGGTAAAAATTGCAGCGTTTTCCCAAAAAGAAGGCGATGCTGCTTTAAATATGGTCAAAGAAATTATCGTTGAACCCGAAGTCGGTAAAATTTACGAAGGAACCGTTGTAAAAATCATGGACTTCGGCGCCTTTGTCCAGATACTTCCCAACGTAGACGGTCTCGTACATATCTCACAACTTGCCGCACACCGTGTAAATAAGGTGTCGGATATCGTGAAGGAAGGAGATCAAATCAAAGTCAAGGTCCTTGAAATCAGCAAAGATGGAAAAATCCGTTTGAGCTACAAAGCGGCGCTGGAGGAAGAAGAATAGACAACAAATGGATTATAGCGTAAACAAAACCATCCTTGCGAACGGTATCAAGGTTGTCACCAGAAAAATGCCGCATCTTCGTTCCGTATCCATGGGGGTGTGGGTAAATGTCGGCGCCCGTGATGAATCNNAAAAAAGAACGGCCTTCCAGATCGCCAAGGAATTCGACGCCATCGGCGGACATACAAACGCTTTTACAAGTACTGAAAATACATGCTACCATGCAAAGGTGATGGACACTCATCTGGACACCATGGTCGATATTTTGTCGGATGTCTTCTTGAACTCTTTGTTCGATGATAAAGAAGTCGAAAATGAACGCGCGGTGATTCTCCAGGAAATCGGAATGGCGGAAGACAACCCGGATGAATATATTCACATCCTTTCAGGAATGAATTTCTGGGGTGAAAATTCTCTGGGCCGCTCTGTTCTCGGCGGTCGTGAAAACATAAAAAAATTTGATTCAGACACCATAAAAAGGTTCTTCCACCGCTTTTATCAGCCTGAACGCATTATTGTTTCAGTTGCAGGCAACCTGGAACACAACCGCTTCATGGATATTGCCGGCCCGGTATTCGAATCGGTTCAACCGGGCAATGATTATTCCGAGCGAATTACACCTGATGAACACTGCAAGGTGAACATTCACTACAAAGATTTAGAGCAGGTTCATATCTGTCTGGGAACCAAAGGAATGTCAATAACCGACCCCCGACGATACGCATTTTCACTGATGAATACCATTCTGGGAGGCAACATGAGTTCTAGGCTGTTTCAGGAAATCCGTGAAAAAAGAGGACTTGCCTACTCGGTCTATTCCTATGCATCATCCTTTGTCGATACAGGGATGTTCGGCGCCTATGCAGGTGTCGCCCCCAACAATATGCAAAAATCCATACGACTCATTCTGAAAGAAATCTCCAAAATCAAAGAAATGCGGGTCGATTCAAACGAACTGCGTTATGCCAAAGAATATACAAAAGGCAACCTCATGATTGCCTCGGAAAGTAATGACAATCAGATGGTTCGAATGGCACAAAATGAGACGCACTTCGGACGGTATATCCCCATGGAAGAAGTTATAAAAAACATTGAAGCCGTCACCGAAGACGACATTCTGGAACTTGCTGAGAGCCTTTTTCAAAATAATCGTTTTGCACTAACCTTATTAGGGCCTGTCACCGATAAACATGCATTTGATGATATTCTGCCTATGTAATTGAATGTCTCGAAAATTTTACAATATACTGTAAATTAAATTATTGAGGCATGGTTTTCCCGCCTCATATCTGGAATAATGGAATGTTGATTTCTGAAGGAATTTTATTAATTATGATTTTTTGCTGCTCGTTCAAAATTGTTTTTATCAATATTCCGCATGCCCATTTTTCTAAAAACCCAATACTCCATTATTCCATAATTCCAACATTCCAATTGTGAGCGAAGCGAACGAACTTGTGGATCTTCCCCCTTTTATAAAATTTCTTCGTCTTAGACCAGAGTCGGATACAGATATCCCCCTGCCCCGATATATGACACCCAAGGCTGCCGGGATGGACATATGTGCCGCCATTGAAAAAGACCTTGTGCTGGAAAAAGGTGTCGTTGCATTGATACCTACCGGTTTCGCTGTGGCCATTCCCGAAGGATTTGAAATACAAATTCGCCCNNGACAGGATTGCCCAGATGGTCATTAAGCGGGTCTACCAGGCGAGGCTGAAAGTTGTGGAGCAACTTGATGAAACCGACAGGAACAGCGGTGGATTCGGACATACAGGGCGTTAAGATGAAAGATTATCCTGCTTTAAAACAGTTTCAAGTTAAGCCCGATTTCAATCTCGGGGTATGTATTTTGGCCAGCGGGAGCAAGGGGAATGCCATTTTTATTTCCAGCGGCGACACGTCGCTGCTGATTGACGCCGGCCTTTCCGGAATCGAAATCGAACGCCGGTTAAGGTCAAGAGGGCTTGATCCAAAAGACCTTAACGCGATCCTTGTATCTCATGAGCATTCCGACCACATTCAAGGCGTCGGTGTTCTTTCGCGCCGTTACAAACTCCCGGTATATATCAACTCAAAAACACAAAAAGCCGGCGTCTCTCAGCTCGGAAATCTTCATGATTTTAAACAATTTGAGTGCGGATCGATGTTCACCATTAACGACCTGTCCATCCATCCTTTCTCCATATCCCATGATGCTTTGGACCCATGCGGATTTACGGTTAATCAGAATGGAACAAAAATAGGAATTGCCACCGATCTTGGCATTGCAACCTCCATGGTCAAAGAGCATCTGAAAGGCTGCACCCTATTGATTCTCGAGGCCAATCACGATGAGCAGATGCTGATCAACGGTCCCTATCCGTGGCCAGTCAAACAACGCATCAAAAGCAGAACCGGCCACCTGTCCAACGAGGCATCCAAAACCCTCTTAAATGAACTTCAGCATGACGGTCTACAGCATGTCATGTTGGCTCATCTCAGTGAAACCAACAATACACCCCAAAAAGCCGTCAACGAAGTCGGCCGGGCCCTGACCCGCTGCAAGGCGCGCCTCGACGTCGCACTACAGGATAAATGCGGAGCGTTATTACGGTTTAAATAATTTGAGGGGTCGGGGAGTTTTTCNNTTACGATCCCTTGCCACGAGTTCACGCATTTTAAAAAAAGATTATCCATGGAGTGACTACTTAGAAAAGCTCCCCATCCGTTCAGTTAATTAGGGCAAAAAAGATAACTCTAAATTAAACCTCATTAAAATTAAGGTGTATAAAATGAGAAGCATTAGTCATAGGTGCGGCTGATTACATCGAGAAACCCGTCAATCAGCATGATTTTGCATTTAAAGTACGAAAGGTTTTAGACAGGAAAGGTATATCAGGATCGTAATGATGGATCTTTATTTTAAGAATTAAGGATTCATATTTTCAGCATCAAACGTTTCAATACCCTTACTCCGATCAATAAATGCTTCCATATTGTCCTTTACGGTTTCATAATTAGACATGATCATTGTAAACTTATTTATAATCGGATCATCATCTCCCAGCCGTTTTTTGATGTCATTCAGTATTTTTTCTCCTTGCTGAAAATGTTTTTTAATCTTTATAAGAAATTCTTTTCGTGTCTCATGCTTTGTCCGCTCTTTACTAATAATCGGCAATAATCTTTGGATAGAATATTCAACCAATATATCCCTGGATGTATCAAACATGTTGGATATTTCGTCTAATGAAGAGAGTGATTTTCTGCTGANNGTTTTTCATTACTATATTATATATAATTTATTTAGTAATTCAAGAAAAATTTTATTTATATATCTTGACAACATTATTTTCTGGATTATTTTTTTACTAAAATTTTATCAATCTTTTTAAAAAGTCAAAATATCAACCAAATCTGTGTGTTATAACTATTAAAATAAATATAGAAAGGAGGATGTCGCCATGTTTTACAGAAGACTATTCGATTTTCCGACTAGAGGATTAGGGAGTTCCTTCAGAGAACTGGATCGTTTACAAAGACAGATGGAGCAATGGCAAGGTGCTTTATCAAGAGGGGCCTTTCCGATGCCTTCGGCCGGCGTATTTCCCTTGACCAATGTGACTGAAAATAATGACAGTTACTATGTTCGTGCGGAATTGCCAGGCATAAAGTCCGACGAGTTGGACATCCAGGTTACAGCAAAAGGCATTTCTATTTCAGGCGAAAGAAAAATACCCGTGGAAGGCAACAACGTCAAATACCACCGAAGGGAAAGAGAAGCGGGAAAATTCTCAAGATTAATTAATCTGCCTGATGATATCGACGTCAATAAAGTTGATGCCAAGTTGGAGAATGGTGTATTGACCATGACCATACCTAAGGCTGAAAAGACCAAACCCAGACAGATTGCAGTTAAATAAGTTTCCAAGGAATTCTATAGGAAGGAGGGATTACCATGACGGACAGTAAAGCCAAAGAAATCCAAGTAAAACCAAAACAAGAAGTAACTTCTCCGGCCGAGCAGACGAAGCCGGGGGTGGTCTTTACACCCAGTGTGGATATCTTCGAAAATGATCGCGAGCTTACCCTTTTGGCAGATTTACCGGGTGTAACCGCAGAAAACCTGACCATTGACCTTCGGGAGAACACATTGACCTTAACCGGAGAGGTTGAACCTTTTGAGAGAGCCAATGAGGAAGACATTTTGATTGAATACGAAATAGGGAAATTCTATCGGCAATTTTCGCTCTCTAACGTGATTGATCAGAGTAAGATTAATGCCAATTTGACGGATGGTGTCTTACGACTCACATTGCCGAAGGTTGAAGAGGCTAAGCCACGTAAAATCGAAGTTAGAACCTAAATATTTTTTCCTGAAGCCGGAGGCGATAGAAAATTGGAAGACACTATCCCTCCGGCTTTCATATTGAGACCTTTGAAAAACGCCCCTTTTTGCCCAATCCCGGCGTTAGGCTCAAATTTTAATCCTCGAAATACTCAATGTATACCTGCGGTTAAAATTTTCGCCTGCCTTGGTCTTAAACTTGTTGTAAGGTTTTTACTTTGTCTTATGGAATAGTATGATCCTTGAAGCACTTTATAATATTATTATAATAGGAGGTATGCTGTGCCAAAAGACTATTATGTCGTCCTTGGTATATCCAGGCAAGCCAATTTAAACCAGATTAAACGGGCCTACCGAAGGATAGCAAAACAGCTGCATCCGGATTTAACCCATTCTATCAGCAGTGACGAGTTTCGTGAAGCCAGAGAGGCTTATGAAACGCTTATTGATGAAAACAAACGTCAAAGATACGATGCCGCACTGAAACAGCCGCGACAAATTTCGAAAAAACGGAACGTTCAACATATCATCCCAAAAAGAAGATCTGTCTTTGACGAAATGGACCGGTTAAGATCCTTTGCTGATGAGTTTTTTGAGGGATTTTTGCCTGGATTTTATACAAAAGAAAGGGGGCGTGTTCCTGATAAAGATTTATATTATGAGATCTTTCTCTCTCCGGAGGAAGCACGACATGGAGGACTTTTCCCCATTACGGTACCCATAATTGAGCCCTGCTCCCGATGCGGGGATACAGAAATCTGGAATCAGTTTTTCTGCCCGGACTGCTCGGGGCACGGTTATATCCATACCCATAGAGAGTTTTCTTTAAGCATTCCACCTCACACCCAAAATGGGACTCAACAACGCATTTCCATGGAAGATATTGGTTTAAAAGATACAAATCTAAACATTGTTGTATTTGTCGACCCGAACTCGGATGAGTTTGACTGGTAGGTCGTTATTGGGTGATACCTGCGATGCTTGTCCTTTTGCCTTTATATGTCCGTTGTTTGTCATAAGGGTGTTTATCTGAAAAAACGGGTTCCATAGATTCATCTTCATTCTGTTAAATTTGACTTTGGTTATCAGGCTTCTTATATTGAAAATTTAAAGTACTAAAACGAAATGTTGAAAAATCAAATACGTGTAACTTATGGAGGAAAAGATGAAATCTAAAATACTATCCTTTACTCTCTTTCTTGGAATAAGCTGTCTGTTTCCGGCGTACACCACCCAAAGCAATGATAAGTCAGATGAAGCCAGATTGAACAACGTTGATGCCGTTCAAGCGATAGCAATTGCCAACGAATGGAATTATTCCAAAAAGGAGATCACGAGCTACGTCACCCCTCGAGAGGTGGTGTTTAAATCCTCTGATGATAAAGTTATTAAAAAGATTCCGCTTCCTGAAGATAAAATGTTGGTCGCCGTGGCACCCTATATAAGCAGAACGCATAGGTGAGCCATTCATTTCATGTCCTCCTGTCAGGCGGAATTGCCCGAGCAGAAGTTTTATGTAAAAGCGGTTGACCAAGATGGAAATGTTCTGGTCGATGAAACTATCGTCACCTTGCGAAACGGTTTTTTTGAACTCTGGCTTCCAAGAAACCGTAAGATCGCACTGAGAGTTCAGGGGCTGAATCGAACAGCCAAAGGCTTAATAACCACGTTTGATGACAGCGATACCTGTATAACCACGTTTCGATTGCAATAATAAATATGCAAGAAAAACAAACTAACTATCGCGCTGTTATTCTCATTTTTTTAATAATCGCAGGATTGCTGGTCCTTTTGCTGCTGAATCGAAACCGGTCATATAATAAATCTGTAAAGATCGTACCGATAGAGATTGGACTTCCTGCCCCTGATTTCACATTTCCCGGCATCAATGGAAAAATGGTCAGCCTGTCCGACTTCAGAGGCAAAATCGTTCTCGTTAATATTTGGGCGACATGGTGTCCTTCCTGTGTCGATGAAATGCCTTCAATGGAAAGGCTTTACCAAAAACTCAACGATGAAGATTTTGAAATTCTGGCAGTCAGTATTGATTCTTTGGGGGTGAAGGTTGTGGCGCCATTTATGAAAAGATACAAACTCACTTTCCCTGTTTTGATCGATTCTGCCGGAACCATCGGAGCTGGTTATAAAACGACCGGAGTTCCAGAGAGCTTTATCATCGACAAAAATGGAATACTCGTCAAAAAAATTATCGGCCCGCGGGACTGGGTCCATCCTGAGATCTTGCGTTTCTTTCAAGATCTGATTCAAAAACCATGGTCCAGAGAGTAAGCGTAGTAAAAAATCCGAGCCCTAAGACTTTGGCTTTGGTTTACCCTAACCATAGCTCAGACCGATAACCATAAATCTTTACTCAAAAAGTTATGTTTGCGATGGTGCACAGGTCAGATCAAGATATGAGCGATGCGCACCAGGGCAGGCTTTAGTTCACTTCAAACGCTTGCAATGGTTTTTACGGATAAAACATCCCTTTCTGACACCATTAAACCAAAAAATCTGCAGTCCCATGATTAAGTATATAACATCTCTTGCGACCATCATTTTTGGAGATCCTGTCTTTCCTGCTGAGAAACATCCGCAGTCGAATTCGTGGCCTCTAATGATGTTAATCGTCAAAATAAAGATAAAGGCCAGCAGCAATCCGTTTATGATCAAAGCTGCAGACCGGGGATAGATCCCGAGAAGCAATGATAGGCCCGAGATCAGCTCCACAAAGGGAAGAACAATCGCGATCAGGTTTATTAAAACCTCCGGGAAAAGGTTGTATCCATAAACCATTTTAGCAAAATCCGTAGGAGACAGTATCTTATAATAGCTGGCATAGATAAAGGTTATACCGAGAATCCAACGAAATGCTATTTCTATCCAACCGTTATTGAAAAGAGTTCTCATAGTGTTACTCAATTGGGTAACCCTCTGCTTTCCAGCCCTGATAACCATCGATAAAGATACTGACATTTACGTAACCGTGGTCAAACAGAAGTTGTTCCAGCCTTTGGCTATCGTTACAGGTTCTTCCTGAGCAATACGTAACAATGAATGTGTTGGCTGGATATTTCTCTTTAAACGCTTTGATGAAGTTATCAAATTGATCGAGAGGTAAGGATTCTGCACCTTTTATATGACCATTTTTAAAATTTTCAAGCGAACGGGCATCCACAAAAACGGCTGTTCTTTTGTCGTAGATTTGTTTTGCGGTCTTAACATCTTCAATTTTTAATTCGCCGCTAAAAACATCGCTATCAGCTTTAGAGGCTACAACGCCCAATGATTCATCCCACTGACTTACAATGGCAATGCCTGCAGGAGAGAAAAAATTTACAGTGAAAGCGAGAATTATGGATATCCCTAAAAGGAAAATCATTTCTACTATGGTTTTATTCCATTGCATGCTCTTGTTTTCCTTATTCAAACGATATTCATGAATTTTAATTTGTAAAACATATTAATTTTTACTGATTTTTTTTGATCGGTTAATCAAACTTTTTAAAATCATCGAAAAAAACCTTATGCAAAAAGTTATCGAAAAACAATTGAAAAAACAAGCACCTTCGTCTAAAATGATTTAGGCTGTCGAGACTTGATATTTACAGTTTGAATTTTACATCCAACAATTTAAAGGAAACATATTATGACCGATGTGTATCAACGATTGGCAAATTATTTGGATAATCTTCCGGCCGGGTTTCCTCCGACCGAGACCGGTGTTGAACTGCGCATTCTAAAGCGGCTATTTTCGGAACAGGAGGCCCAGATCGCCCCCGGCCTTACCATGATGCCCGAACCGGTAGCGGTCATTGCCCAGCGGATGGGCCGAGATGAAGCCGAACTGGCTTCGATGCTGGAGGAGATGTCTAGAAAGGGATTGATCTTTCGTTCAACAAAAGGCGGTGAAAAACACTATATGGCCGCTCAGTTCGTTATCGGGATTTGGGAATACCACCTCAACGATCTGGACGAAGGCCTGATTCGGGACGTGAACGAATACCTGCCTCACTTAACCAAAACGAGATGGTTTAAACAGAAAACCAAGCAGATGCGAGTTGTACCGATTTCTCGTAGCATCAATGCCGAGATGTCGGTCATGCCCTATGAAATGGCCGAAGAAATTATTAAAAAGCAATCCAANNTATTATTACGAGGAAAACGGCCTGGGACGTTCCATCACCCAAGATGAGGCCCTCGCCATTTTGAATAGCGGCCTGGAAGCCGGGCTGGTGCTTCAGCCGGGTAACGCCCAAAAACCGAGCAACATCTGCTTATGCTGCGGGTGCTGCTGCCAGATATTGAAAAATTTAAAAATGCTGGATCGCCCGGCCCAAGTGGTTCATACCAACTATTATGCCGAAGTGACTATGGAGAACTGCACTGCCTGTGAAGCCTGTGTGGACCGCTGTCAGATGGACGCCATTGAAGTGGAGGACACGGCCCGGGTTGACCCTGACCGGTGTATCGGATGCGGATTGTGTGTAACCGAATGTCCTGAAGATGCCATATCGCTTAAACAAAAAGATGGTGCCGATCTATATGTGCCGCCTAAAAATACATTTGAAACCTATCTGAGAATGGCGCGTGAAAGAGGTAAAATTTAATCGATCCTATTCCTTGACCCCTGCCCCCTGATCCACGGCGGCTTTGCGCCCAAAAGTGGACCGGTATACAAATGGAATTGTGGTAATTGAGGTCATGTATGGAAAAATGTGTCTTGTTGTTGTCATTTTTAGTTGTTATTGGGGGATATATGTTTTTAAACTCATATACATCTCAGGGGGCGGGGAGTTTTTTTAACAATCGCTACATGGATAATCTTTTTTTAAATCGCATGAACTCGCGGCAAGGGATCGTAATGAAAAAAAAGAATATTATCTTTTATATATCAATAGGTTATTTGCATTTTTTTAAATTCTTTTAAAGAACCAATTTCGGTATGCGCCTGTTTTTTCTANNATTTAAAAAAAGATCATCCATTCCTCTATATTCAAGGATTTAGGAGAAAAACTCCCCGACCCTTCATATATCTAACGGAGAAAAATAAAAAAATTGACATAAATACATAAAAATTACTAAAATCTTATCAGTTGATTCCTCCTTGGTCGTGTAACCAAATGTATTATTATAATTAATATTATGAAAATATAGGGCATCATTAAAGAACGTCATCCAAAATGATTGAAATATTAAAAAAAATGTTTCAGGCTAACCCGGAGAAATCAAAAATTGTATTAATGGATAAATGTTCAGACTGCGGGCGCGAGACAATCATTGAGATAACACCCACATCAGGAGGATTTGGATTACAGGGTGGCATTTTATTTAAGTGTTCACCAGACGGGTATTTAATGAAGTGTCCTGCTTGTTGCGAAGCAAAGGGAAAAGAATGAAGGTGATTTATAAACTGGGGTTCAGGTCTATCAATAGAAACGTTACCGGCCCGGAAGATGAGTACGAACTCAAGGTGAATTCAAGTTGTGAACGTTCTGCACCAACGTCCCCCTGTGTGGCCGACCCCCTACGTTTCCTACCCCTTGGTTATGCCGTTCTTTCTTCTAATGCCTTCTTAATCAATGCAACCAATTGTTCCTTCTCAAAAGGTTTCTGAAGATATCCAGCAATACCATAAGCGACAAAAAGA
>DNGT01000449.1 GCA_003486165.1 Desulfobacteraceae bacterium | reverse complement strand
CTTCCATGATCGCATCGATGGATAAATTTGTTGATGAAAAATCTGATGGTTTTCCTTTATTTAAAGATTTTGAAAAATTTACCGCAACCAAAATAGAAAATTCGATCCGAAAAAATTGTAGACCACTTTCACATGAATATTTTGATATCTGTGATTCACTTTACCACAAAAGTGTTTCTCTAGAATCTGAGATGGAAACATATTTGATGTATTTTAAAGCCCAGTGCTTCAAATTCATCCAAAAAAATCTTTTGATCAGAAAACAACAAGACAACATTCAATTCTATGACGATCTTTTAATAAAGCTTAAAAATGCGCTCGAAGATAATGGGGGGGAAAAGCTCGCTCAAATAATTCGGAAAAAATACAGTGCCGCCCTTGTTGATGAATTTCAAGACACGGATTCTTTTCAGTATATCATTTTCACTCGGATTTTTGATTCAAAAAAGAGTATACTTTTTATGATCGGAGATCCAAAACAATCCATATACAGTTTCCGGGGAGCAGATATTTTTTCTTATATGAAAGCTGCTCGAAACACCGATTCAAAGTATACCTTGATAAAAAACTGGCGATCAAATCCCAATATGATAACCGCAGTAAATACCATATTCTCAAACATAAATGCACCGTTTGTCTTTGATAGGATTGGNNTGGGAGCAAATAAAAAGGCCGACACATCTAAGCCGCTGAGTAAAACCGAGGCTGTGCCACTCATCGCAAAGGCAGTTGCGGGTGAAATATCCCGCCTTATCTTGGACGAAAAAAACAATCTCTCCCGTGGCATTAATGCAAAAGAAATTGCTGTTCTTGTAAGGACAAATCGACAGGCGCAGATCATAAAAAAAAACCTTTCATCAAAAGGTATCCCATCGGTTCTTTATCATACAGGAAACATATTCCATACCCATGAGGCAATGGAAATGGAAAGAATTCTGTTAAGCATTGCCGAACCCGGAAACGATAGGGCATTTAATGCTGCGGTGGTGACCGATATCCTTGGTGTTTTTGGAGAGGACCTCGATTCTATAAATGGTGAACCGTTCTGGTTGGAAGCCAAATCCAGAAGGTTCAGAGAATATTTTCGCTTATGGGCACGGTATGGCTTTATCCGAATGTTTCGGATGTTGATGGCCGAAGAAAAAGTTAGGGAACGGCTTTTGAGTTTTCCTGACGGTGAAAGAAGACTGACCAATCTACTGCATTTGGCAGAAATTCTACATCAGAAATCGTCTGAAAAAAAGCTTGGTATCACCGGTATGCTTAAATGGCTTTCAGAACAAAGAAACGCTGAAATTCCCGAATCCGAAACGCATCAACTTCGCCTTGAAAGCGATGATCAGGCAGTAAAAATTATCACCATTCACAAAAGTAAAGGTCTCGAGTTCCCTGTTGTGTTTTGTCCCTTTGCATGGGAGGGGTCCTTAATTGAAGACCGCGAAATTCTCTTTCATGACAAGGATGTAAATGAAACCCTCACTCTTGATCTTGGTTCAAAAAATATCGCTACACACCTTGCCATAGCTCAAAATGAACGCCTGGCTGAAAATTTGAGGTTGCTTTATGTCGCAATAACACGAGCAATACATAAATGTTATCTTGTATGGGGCAGATTCAATACCGCTGAAACTTCCGCTATTGCTTATCTTTTACATTACAAAGGGCAACCAGAAGATATTTTAAGGGAAAATCTGCTGACATCTTTAAGAGAAGATGTTTTAAATAAAAACGAGGAGGATTTGCTTCAAGACTTAAAACGGCTGTCAAAAAAGTCGGAAGGGTCAATAAAAATTGTCTCGCTACCGCTTGGCGAAAGCATGGAATACATCACAGGTGAGGGGGATAAGGAAGAGTTGTCTTGCAGACATTTTTCAGGAAAAATTGATACCACATGGAACATTTCCAGCTTTTCACATCTTATATCACAACGGGCAGTGGATAGAGAACTTCCGGATCGTGACGTATACCATGATTTGTATACACCCACAACGGAAAACGATCTGCAGTTACATAAAAAAGAAAATATTTTTTCATTTCCAAAAGGAACCCGGGCCGGGATATTTTTCCATGACGTTTTTGAACATATTGATTTTGTTGAAAGCTGTACAGAAGAAAAAATAAAATTGATATCAAACAAATTAAAGGAGTACAGATTTGAATCCAAATGGCAAAAACCTGTCTGTAGCATGGTGGACAATGTTCTTTCAGTACCACTTTGCATAAACAACACCACTTTGATGCTTTCTTCCGTTCACTGCCGCAACAGGATCAATGAGATGGAGTTTTATTTTCCGCTCAAGCCGGTGTCGCCGAATCGACTCAGAAAGATATTTGCCGATTATGGCAGCATTGCCCTTGTTGATGATTTCCCGGACCGGCTTGGTAGACTCAGTTTTTCCTTAACCAAAGGGTTTATGAAAGGATACATCGATATGGTTTTTTATGAACAGGATCGTTATTGGTTGGTGGACTGGAAATCGAACTTTTTAGGAAATAGCGTTGAAAACTATGGCAAAAATGTTTTGAATACTGTAATGAGCAGGGACTTTTACATCCTGCAATATCACTTATATGTCACAGCACTTCATCAATACCTTCAACTGCGAATACCTGAATTTACCTATGAACGACATTTTGGCGGTGTATTTTACATCTTTATAAGAGGGGTGAACCCTGACAAAGGGCCGGAATTCGGTATTTACAAAGATATTCCTGATAAAACTCTTGTTGATGCTCTTCTTCAGGAGCTTATGTTAGAAGAAAAATAAACCCAAGGCGGATGAATCGGTCCAAAATTTAAAATTAACGATTGAATATTGAAGAATAAATTAAACGCGTTGCCATTTAATTAATATATCAAATGAACAAAAACAATATAACCCATTTAATTGAATCAGAATATCTATCTGAAATAGACATTCATTTTGGAAAGTTTATTACAGGTCTCGATAAAAATGATCATCCGGATATTTTTATTGCAGCTGCGCTTGTCAGCCGTGCAACCGGCGACGGAGATGGGTATCTTGACCTCAATTCTATCGCTCGAAACCCGATCCTTAAATATCCTCAACTTTCAGAGTGGTTAAAAACGTTAAGCCAAAGCCGGGTAGTGGGAAGTCCCGGTGAATTTCGTCCCCTGATACTCGATAAAAAAAACAGACTTTATCTTTATAGATATTGGGATTACGAAAACAGACTTTCAAGTACAATCAAAAGCCGCATCAAGGAAGATATTCAGGGAATAGATAGATCCATTTTAAAAGACAGCCTGAACAGGCTTTTTCCAAATAATGGGACTAATGAATTCAATTGGCAAAAAGTGGCAGGGGTTATCGCTGCGTTTAAAAAGTTTTGCGTCATTACCGGAGGTCCGGGAACCGGCAAAACTTTCACAACGACAAAAATTCTTGCCCTTCTATTAGAGTTATCCCGAAAAGATAAACGCAGCATTTTACTCGCGGCGCCCACAGGAAAAGCAGCGGCAAGGATCGGTGAATCAGTAAAGGCTGCAAAAAAGACGCTCAACTGTAGCGATGATATTATCGATGCCATACCTTCCGAAGCATACACGATCCACAGAATGCTGAAAAAAATTCCTGGCTCGCCATATTTTTACCATAATGCTGAAAATCCTCTTACTGCCGATATTGTAGTGGTGGATGAAGTTTCAATGGTTGATCTTGCGTTGATGTTCAAACTTCTTTCAGCTGTGAAGAATGATTCCAGAATTATACTCATTGGAGACAGAGATCAACTTGCTTCAGTGGAAACAGGTTTTGTAATGGCAGATATCTGTGACAGGAGCAATATTCACGTATTTTCAAAATGTTTTTACAGACAGTTTGAGAAGATAACCCAGTGTAAAATGGAAATCTCGAGCAAGAAACTAAAAGACAATCCGGGCCTTTATGACTGCATGGTTGCTCTAAAAAAGAGTTATCGATTTACGAATACCAGTGGAATTGGAGAATGCAGTCGAGCTGTAAATAACGGCAAATTTGATGAAACTTTCTCGATCCTTAAAAGCAATCCGGATCAAATCGATTGGAAAAAAATCTCAGGCACTAACGATTTTTCAATGGCACTTCCAAAAGAAGTCATCAATGGATATTCAGATTATCTTAATTGCGCTGATCCCTACAGAGCGCTTGAGCTCTTTAATCGATTTAGAATACTCTGTGCCGTTAAATTCGGTGTATTGGGCGTTGTTGAAATAAACAGATTGACCGAGGAAATATTAAACCGGAACGACCTTATCGAGCTCGATAATTTATCAACCTATCCATGGTACAGAGGAAGACCTGTTCTGGTTTCGCGTAACGATTACAGCTTGGAACTTTTCAATGGAGATATCGGAATCACCATGCCTGAACCGGATTCAAAAAATAAAAATTTGTATGTTTACTTTTCAGGTATTTCCGGTAAACTCAGACGGTTTCTTCCACATCGGCTTCCGGAACACGAAACAGCTTATGCAATGACGGTTCACAAAAGTCAGGGCTCTGAGTTTGAGAAAGTACTTCTTATACTACCGGACCAAGATTATCCTGTATTAACTCGGGAACTGCTTTATACAGGGATTACCAGAGCCAAAAACCATATTTCGATTTGGGGCAAAGAAGAAATCATTAAAACCACCATATTGCGTAAAATTAACCGTAACTCAGGGTTGAAAGATGCATTGTGGGAAAATACGACAGGCTAAACCGTTCAGAGTTCGGTTACAGGTTGAATATCCCTATTTTAAAGGCTTCCGGAAAACAGCGTGTTCAAATAAAACTTTGAGATGGGATCGACATTCTCGAAAGTATTTGATTTGTCTTGATTTTTCATGGCCATTTCTTTTCGAATATCAGTGGCCAGAATTTTGCCCAACTCCACGCCGAATTGATCAAAGGGATTTATGCCCCAAATAAAGGCTTCAAAAACCGTTTTGGTTTCATAAAAGGCAAGAAGACGACCGATGTTTTCAGGAGAGAGATCATTTAAAAGAATAGTTGATGACGGCCGGTTTCCCGAAAAAAATTTTGCAGGATTTTCGTCTTCCTTTCCTTGGGCAAGGGCAGCAGGTTGTGCAATTAGATTTGACCAGAGTTCTTGATGGTTGGTCACCCCTTTTGATTGGTTCTGATACTGTTTATAATGGGGATTAATGACGCCGATAAAGTCAATGGGAAAAGGTCTTCCCTGATGCGCCAGCTGAAAGAATGAATGTTGCGCATTGGTGCCCGGTTCTCCAAAAATGATACCC
>DNGT01000236.1 GCA_003486165.1 Desulfobacteraceae bacterium | reverse complement strand
GAATCGACTTATTTTGATTATAAAGATGCAAGTTCAAAAACAGACAGACGTCGAAATATCTCGGATCGAAGATCCAAAATAAGCCCGTATTTTTATGAGGATTGCACTGATACAGAACACTCAAAGCTAAAAATCGGTAAAAAAGAAGACCAGGATAGGATTTCAGAAGAAGTAAAACGGGACTCAAAAGATAGACGTTACCACGCATCAAGTGCGCTGAATATTGTAGTCGTTTCTACAGGTGTTATGAAATACGGACTCGTAGTCGACGAATTGAATGATTCCGAAGAGATCGTTGTCAAGCCATTGGGACGCCATCTAAAGGTTTGCAAGGAGTATGCCGGTGCAACCATTATGGGTGACGGCCGTGTTGCTCTAATACTAGATGTTGCAAATCTTGCCAATATTTATGGTTTAACTTCTGTTGAAGGATCCGATAGAGCGACTGAAGTGGCTATGGAGAACGATGAGGCTGATGGAGCATGTAAAGACAGACAGTCTATTCTGATATTCAGGGGTGCAGATAATGAACAGTTTGCCATTCCAATTAATCATGTCGAGCGTATTGAAAAAATAAAAAATACAGACATCGAAGAAGTCGGTGGTAAAAAGGTGATGAAATATCGTGGCGGAAGTCTGGCACTCTTTACCATAGATCAAGTTGCGCAGGTAAAACCCATGGAGAAAAAAGAGGATCTTTTGGTCATAGTGGTTAACATCGCAGACAAAGAAGTCGGCATTATGGCTGTGGGGCCTGTAGATGCCAGAGAAATATCGGTTGAGATCGATGACGAAACGTTGAAGCAAAAGGGTATTTTGGGGTCTGCCATCATTGGTGATCACACCACTTTGCTTGTGGATGTATATGGTTTGGTGCATACCTTGAATCCGGGGTGGTTTCCAGACAGAGAAACAGTTCGGACTGCTGAAGGGAAAAGTGCCACAATCCTTTATGCAGAAGATTCTAACTTTTTCCGAAATCAGGTCAAAGGATTTATGGAAGAAGAAGGATACAAGGTTATCGGGGCCGAAGATGGAATTGTGGCATGGGATCGTCTTTTGGAACATTCTGAAGAGGTTACCCTCGTTGTAACGGATATAGAGATGCCAAATCTTGACGGTTACGAACTTTCAGAAAAAATAAGAAAAGACAAGCGATTTGCCGATTTACCGATTATCGCCTTGACCACCATGGCCGGCGAAGAAGATGTCGCAAGGGGAGAAGCCGTTGGTATCGATGACTATCAAATCAAGCTGGACAGAGAAAAGCTGATGCGGAGTGTTCACGACTATCTTTATAGTAAACATTTATATTAGTGGGTCCATGGGTTATTCATCAACCGGGCTGCCCATCGACGGCAATGATTCCAATAGAATTGTAATGCTTAATATTTAAGAGTAATCAAACAGACTTTATTCGTTAAGAAGATGTAAAAAAAGGATCAACACATGAACATTAATAAAAAGATAATTGTTTTTTCACTGTCTGGGTTGTTGTTGATGGGAATAATCAGTTTGATAATGTCAGTTCATTCTTTAGGAAAAAGAGGGGAAGAAGAAATTGCTTCTATAAAAACAATGATGATGACGGAAAAAAAAGAGAAGCTGAAAGATCTTGTAAAGAACACATACGCCATTATGGAATCCGGCTACAAGGCAGCCCATGATTCACAAAAGGTGGCCGAAGCCTACAAAGAAAAACTAAAAAATATCGTAGACATTACATACAATGCTATTCAAAGCAACTATAGCAGATCTGATTTAACGGAAAATCAGAAAAAACAGTCAGCATTAAATATATAATAAAAGCTATGAGTTACAACAATGACAATGAAAAAAGCGGACAAATGATAAATGACAAATGATAAACAAGGAGAAAGGAGATGCTTAAAATTCAAACAACCAAAACAAAATTGATGGCAGCTATGATTACCATGATGATTGTACTTGTAGCAACCTTTACTGTCAAAAACTATCAACAGGAGACTGTTTTGAGCAATATTGTCATCAGTCTCGCATTTGTTATAGTATATTCAGTAATTCTTTACTTACTAGTAGAAAAACTGGTGAACAGGCCGATCAAAAAATCCTATGATACCGTCAGGGAAATGGTGTTAAAAGGAGATTTGACCCAGCGCATTCCCATGCAAAAAGTTGACTGTTCAGTTTTGAGAAAATGCAAGCATACGGATTGTCAGGCGTTTGGAAAGAAAACGAGCTGTTGGCAGGAAATCGGTTCCAATGCGCCAGGAGAGATTCAGTGCCGATGTCTAACTTCAGGTGAGTTTAAATCCTGCGTGCAGTGTCCGGTAGCAAAGGGAGTTCTTCAAGATGAACTTGATAAAATGGCTGCATGGATCAATACGTTTGTAACAAGGGTGGGAAGCATTATCAAAGATATTTCTAAAGACAGCAAACTATTGAACAATTCTTCTGCCGATCTGTCCAGTCTTTCTGCACAAATGTCCGGAGGTGCTGAAAACATGGCAGGAAAGTCGAACACGGTGGCCGCTGCTGCGGAAGAGATGAGTTCTAACATGAACTCTGTGGCTGCAGCAATGGAAGAAGCAGCAACGAATATAGGTATGGTGGCAACAGCAGCCGAACAGATGACGTCCACCATTAACGAAATTGCACAAAACTCAGAAAGAGCGAGCACCATCACCGGTGAAGCGGTTGTTCAGACCCAGAGTGCTTCGAACAAAGTCGACGAACTGGGCAATGCAGCCAGTGAAATCGGAAAGGTTGTCGAAACAATTACCGAGATTTCAGAACAGGTGAACCTGCTAGCCTTAAATGCCACCATTGAGGCTGCCCGTGCCGGAGAGGCTGGAAGAGGTTTTGCGGTTGTCGCCAATGAAATCAAAGATCTTGCCAAACAAACTGCCGAGGCAACACTGGAGATCAAGGGAAAGATCGGCGCTATTCAAGGCTCAACAGCTGCAACGGTTACCGAAATTGATCAGGTTTCAAAGATTATCAATGACGTCAATGAAATTGTTAGCATAATTGCAACGGCAGTTGAAGAGCAGTCGGTAACCACTAAAGAAATTGCCGGAAATGTTGCCCAAGCATCACAGGGAATTCAAGAAGTGAATGAAAATGTAGCACAAAGTTCAAGCGTATCCGCTGAAATTGCAACGGATATCTCCGGCGTCAATCAGTCTGCGGCTGAGATGTCCAACAGCAGTGCCCAAGTGAATCTAAGCGCAGAAGAGCTGACCAGAATGGGTGCTAAATTGAATCAAATGGTTGGTACGTTTAAAGTATGATNNTGTAGGAGAAGCATTATGCGGTATGGATATATTAAAGGTTCAGGAAATCAACAAGCTCATCGAAATGACAAGGGTACCTCAGGCACCGGAGTATGTCTTAGGAATCCTGAATTTAAGGGGCGAAATCGTTACCATTGTCGATCTTGGTAAAAAATTAAGTCTAAAGTCAACTGAAATGAGCGATAAAACGCGCAATATCATAGTCAATTCAAACGGAGAACACATTGGTTTAATGGTAGAGCGGATCAGTGATGTGATTCAGGCGGAGTGGGAAAAGGTTGAGGCACCACCGGCCAATATCGGTGGTGTTCAGGGAAGATATTTCACCGGTGTATTCAAAACCGAAGACCGCTTGATTGGAATATTAGATGTGGAAAAAGTATTGGAAGAAGAAAACTAGTCATTTGACTAAGAATAATTCTTAGAAATAGGTGCATATCGAACAGATAGCTGATAATGTGCAGTTAGTCACATTAACCTATGACCAATGAAAGAGGATGGCTTGTGATTAATGATAGACCTTTAAAAGTATTAATAGTAGACGATACCATCGTTTATCGAAAAATTGTAACTGATGTTCTTTCTGNNATAGAAATGCCCGAGATGAACGGCCTTGAAGTCCTTGAATATATAAAGGATAAAGGTCTTGATGTGGGTGCCGTCATGCTCAGTACGCTGACCAATGAAGGCGGCGAGATGACAATGAAAGCTTTGGATTTGGGAGCGTTTGATTTTATTCTCAAGCCGCAGGAAGGAAACATGGCTGAGAATACGGAAGCCTTAAAAAAAACCATTGTTCCAATATTAAAGGCATTTGTCCGTCGACATGAAATAAAGCATCTACTTAAAGGTAAAATAGGTTCAAAAGAAAGTAACAAAGAGGATAAACTTTTATTGGAATCGAATCAGGTTGTTCATCGTATGCATGCGGTCACAGGGCGGTTGAGACAGAAATCTGAAATGGTAGCCATTGGCATTTCAACGGGAGGACCCAAGGCTTTGGCTCAAATGATGCCATCTCTCCCCTCCAATTTGGGCGTCCCGATATTGATTGTTCAGCATATGCCGCCGATGTTTACCATGTCGCTGGCAAAGAGTTTGGATACCAAATGTTCTTTTGATGTTAGAGAAGCAAAAGACGGAGAGACTGTTATGTCGAATGTCGCATTTATTGCACCCGGCGGAAAACAGATGAAGATTATGGCCGGAGCCGACGGCAAAAGTCGAGTGATTAGAATTACCGATGATCCATCTGAAAACAACTGCAAGCCATCTGTGGATTATCTTTTTAGATCCATTGCACATCACTATATGGGCCGTTCAACAGGAGTTATCATGACCGGGATGGGGTCAGATGGATTTTTGGGTCTGCAATTGATGAAAAAGAATGGATCCACCATCATCGCACAGAACGCCGAAACGAGTGTTGTTTATGGTATGCCCAAGGGACCCATAGATGCAGGTATTGCAGATATTATCGCTCCACTGGACATGATAGCCAGAGAAATCTGTCTTACAGTAAAACAGACTGTAATCAAGAATAGCGTGTAATATCGTTAGATAAGTAAATAATTCGAGTGAAAAACGACTCTATCCATAAAGCTGATGACCGTGGACTCATGATAAAAGTTGCGACAGATGATATAAAAGAAATATCAAAATATATTTTACACATTTCGGGAATCGATCTGAAAGAGAGCAAGGCCTATCTCATTGAAACAAGACTTGGCGACCTGATGAAAGAATACAAATGTTCTTCGTATAGAGAATTATGCAGTAAAGCCAAGACAGATTCCAATAAAGCCATAGAAAATAAGATCATCGATGCTATCTCAACGAATGAGACGCTTTTCTTTCGAGATATAAAACCTTTTGAAGTACTTCAACACAAAATTTTGCCCGATTTGATCGACAGGAGAACAGAAAGATCTTCCGGCCTCCTTCCTATACCGATCCGTATTTGGAGCGCGGCCTGTTCAACCGGACAAGAGGTCTACAGTATTGCTATGGTGTTAAAAGAGCTTTTGCTGGATCTAAAGAAATATAATGTCAAGTTACTTGGTACAGACATTTCCGATTCTGCCATAGGACAGGCCAGCTATGGCACCTATAATAAATTTGAAATTGAACGCGGACTCTCAAAGGAAAAACTGCAGAAATATTTTATTCCCAATGGAGGGAATTGGAAGATAAACGATGAAATCAGAGCCATGGTGTCATTTGCGAAACAGAACATATTGAAACCTTTTGCGGGTTTAGGGAAANNATTTTGGCACCGGATGGATATCTGATTATAGGTTCTACGGAATCCTTAACCGGCATTTGTTCTCTATTCGAGCCAAAAAGATATCTAAGGACGATTTATTATCAATTGAAATAAAGTAATTTGAAAACTTAGGCTCTGAGAAAAAACAGAATATCACCAAGAGGTGGCCTATGAAACAGCTAAAAATACTTGCTGTTGACGATGACCCTTTAACGCTGAAGATGCTTGACAAGAAACTGGCCAAAGAAGGTTACGATATCGAAACTGCCTCAGACGGCGTTGAGGCTGAAAAGCTTATTTCACAAAAAATCTATGATATTATTATTACGGATCTGGTAATGCCCGGAGGC
>DNGT01000232.1 GCA_003486165.1 Desulfobacteraceae bacterium | reverse complement strand
TGAAGAACTGGCGAAAAATTTGGATCTGAGTGACTGGGTTGTTCATGATCTGAATGAAAACCCGATTTTACCGTATAAACCCGAATCTTATGATGCGGTGGTTTGCACAGTTTCCATAGAATATCTGATCGATCCCGAAACAGTTTTCAGGGAAATCGGTCGGGTATTAAGAACGGGGGGACTTTTTGTCGTAACATTTTCCAATCGCTGGTTTCCTGAAAAAGTGATCAGCATATGGAAAGACCTTCATGAATTCGAGCGCATGGGACTTGTGATGGAATATTTTCAAAAAAGCAAAATGTTCAAAGATCTGGAAACCTATTCCATCAGGGGCTTGCCCAGACCCAGGGATGACAAATACTTTTATGAAATAATGGATTCAGATCCCATTTATGCTGTGTGGGGTTACAGGGAGTAAAGAAGAATCAAACAGCATGTTGCCGAAAAGACGAATCGGGAAGCGAATTGAAACTCGCTTCCCGATAATGTATATTTCTATAAATTGTAATGATGATTATTTATACTAAATTTGTGCGATGCTATCCTTGAGTTGGGCAATTTCCAGTCCCAGACTGACACACTGTTTTCCTTCCATACACAAATCGGCGTCCTGGTCATCAAGAAAGTGTTTTAACTTGATATGGTCTTTTCTTAGATTTACCGTCCATGCCTTTTGCTCTTCATCATAATCAACGTCGACATCGATTCCACACTCACCGATATCCGGATACAATTTTCTGATTTTGTCACACAATGCTTTTTTATCATACATGGGCGAGCCCTCCATTTTTATAATTTTGCTGTTTCCTTTTACTTTGCATTTAATTCATATTGTTATTGTAATGCAGCTCTAAGATAAGTCAAATGTAAATTGTTGAATCATCTCTCGAATCCTTGGACCCTTTTCTCCAATTAAATTGGAGAAGAACCAAATTCTTTTATTTTTCCTTTACGTTTAGAATTTCACCAAGCTTCGATTTGATGGTGTCCACCTGTGTATCGGACAAAGAAAAAGGAGATTCATTTTCCGAGGAGATTGCCGAATAATTTTTTTCATTTTTGTCTTTTTTGGTAAATACCAAAAGTGAATATTCCTTTTCACCTTTTAGGGTAACGCTATAGATCGGATTTTTAAAATCTTCTTTTTTTAAGTCGTCCAAATATCTTTCACACTCCAAACTGTTCAAAAAACTCAACAGAGAGCTAACCTTGGATGGGACCACTTCATGACCTTTTGTATCCTCCCACACCGTTTTGGTTTTTGCTTCTTTAGAGGCTTTGGCGGCTGATCCATCCTTTTTTTCAGGAAGGGTTTCGGGGATTTCCTTTCGAAAAAGAGAGATGGTTTTTTCTTCGTGGGTAAGCTCAATTCCTTGAATGGTATTTTGTGCATACGACAACACGGTCTTATCTCGGAAATCGTCAACAGACCGATCAAAATTTCGCCTGAAATCTCCCCTGGCATGGTACACGTTGGGATCGTCCGGTAGTTTAACAAAGGTGTGCTTATAGGTTGGGGCTGTTTTGCCGATATCAAATTCCCGGAGCAGGGTTTTGCCCTGCCAGGCTTTCACATGGATATTTTTATCGTTGATCAAATCATAACGGATATAATTTTTTGATTCCGATATCAGGGCTGTCAATTTCAATTTTTCGATAACATTCAGCATATTTTTAATCTTTGTCGAATCAGCGCGATACCCCTTTGGTTCAATGTGCCATGTGTTGTCTTTTTGGTTAAAAATAATGGAATGGCCCGCTGTTGTGATTTCGAGTTTTGAGATATGTTTCCCGGTAACTTCGGAAAGTTCCGGAAGCTGATAATGTGTTCTGTTTGACCGGTGCAGGGCAAGATACAGGATCAGTGCGACCAGAATGGCTGTCAGAATGAAATATTCTTTTTTCAGCTTCATATTCACCTCTTTTTACTTTTGAAACATCATCTGTATTTGTTTTTTTCTGGAATGGCGGCGCAGCCATACGATAAGGCCCAGAAAAACCAGCAGTACCGGCAGTCCGGCNNGCATCAATCGTGTTCAAAATAAACATGTCATTGGGGCTATCGCCTTCAGGGTCCAGAACATTGTCTTTCAGCATTTCCGCCGATGCCATCAAGAAGATTTTGGCGGGCTTTCCCTTGGATATGGTTTCGCCATGGCTTTTTATTTTAGACATGTCAATTTGGGTCTTTTTCTCTGCCGGTTCGGACGGGCTTTCTTTTTTATCCTGGATATCTGTATTTTCATCCGGTGATTTTTTTTCCGGGATGGGTTTACCGGCAAAATAGCTGGGAAACTCCCCTCCAACGATGTATGCCAATGGAAAACTCTGTTTTTCGTCCTCCGGTGGGGGCGGTGGAAGAAACATGGGATTTAGACTGATGTTTTTGCTTATTTCCCAGGATTTTTCAGAAGATGTAAAGAGTTTGACGGCCTTGAGGTTGTTTTTAGAAATCTGTGCCTCGTCCAGCTCCAGAGGGGATATTTTAACCGCAACCAGTCCCTTGATACCACGAATAAAATTTAGATCATGGTTGATATTTTTATTTTTGATGATGGGGGCAAAGTATATGGGTCTTTCACCACCTCCCATGTTGCTGGGGAGCCTTTGCTTATGACTATTTTCATCAAGCACATATGATGTTTTAACATGGATGCCATAATGCGACAGCAATTTGTCAAGTCCGGTATCCAGCGGCACATAGCTGGGACCCCGGTTCAATCCGAAACCCTGCTGATTATTGGGGTTGACTTCTTTGAAGGCGTCAATAAAAAGTGCAAGATTGGTTCCTTTCATCAAGGCCTGATCGATCTGATAAAGTTCGTAATCGGAAAATTTTTCAGTTGGCCGCACGATCACCAGACAATTGAGGCTGTCGGGAATAGACTGATCTTTTAGATCAATAGGCTTCAGACTGTAAGTCTTTGATATCAAATTTGAAAAGGTTGATATTTCATCCGGATTTTGTCGCCCCATGGGTGAAAAACTCGAAATACTTAGCGTGCCGTGTCCTGCCAGATACCCGAGATCCTGGTTGATATCCACCAGGGTTTCCAAGTTATTGTTGACGATGTCTTCCAATTTATCAACATCCACAAGATCGTACTGGGTTCCGATGATGGGAAGCCGGAGCACCTTTAACAGAGGAATTTTTCTGACTTTTTCGCCGTATTCCATTACAAGACCGATCATTCCATTGCCGGCCGGGATGTTCCCTTCGGATAGATTCGGCCATTGAAGTTGCATCAAATCGTATTGTTTCCATAATGGTTCCTTTGACGGTTCCATAGAAGGGTCGATGTAAGTGTATTCCAGTTTCCCAAAATTTTTGGTATTGAGGCGTTCAATGCTTTCTTTTAGTTTTGCGGGATATTCAGGTATTTGGTTAAGGCCAATTAAAGGCGCGACGGATTTTAATGAAGAAGACAGAAATAGTATGACCTTTATTTTATCCTTCAAATTCAGTAATGCGCTGATTTTATTGTTCAGCTTCTGTATAGCCGTTGTCAGTTTATACTCTATCCCATTGATGGAGGTAATGGTAGGAATCCGCTCAACCATATCACCGTGAATCAACACAAGCCCCATGTAGGCTTTTTTGAATTTTACCTCATCTTCTTCATAAACTTGAATCTGAACCGGATGTATACCGTAATTGTTCGCCAAGTTTTGATTTTCCTGAGTCANNTGATGGTCAACGGTTCGGAAAGGGTGGACACCACCTTTTTACTGGCGTCGGATATTGAATAAATGTTGTTTTCGGTAAGGTCTATTCTGAAAAAAAGTGTCATCCCCGCCACATTGATGAGGACAATGATGACCAGATAAATACAAAGTTTGATATATTTTGCATATCGTTTCTGAATGCCCATTTTAAGCTCCTTAATTTTTTCCCCGCATGACCAGATGAGTGCTGTAAAGTCCGATGAACACGACACTTAGAAAATAGATGACGTCTCTCGAATCAATAATGCCTTTGGAGATGTTTTTGAAATGAAAATCAGCGCCGAGATAACCGATGACACCGAGTAGTGCACGGGGAAAGAAGAAAAGCATTTTATCGATCAACGTGAGGGTAAAGCAGATGGTCATACCGACTATAAATGCGATGATCTGGTTGCGTGTCAACGAGGAAGCAAACAAGCCTACTGCAACAAACGATGCCCCCAGTAAAACAGCACCTAAGTAGCCGCCGGCCACAGGTCCCCAATCGAGCTGCCCCATAAAGGCGATACATATTGGATAGGTAAAGGTTGGGACCAGAGCGACAGCCACAAACAGAACACCGGCTAAAAATTTACCTAAAAGAATATCCGTAAATGTTACCGGAAGGGTAAGAAGTATTTCATAGGACCCCACATTCAGCTCTTCGGAAAAGAGCCTCATGGTCACCGCCGGAATCAAAAAGGAAAATGTAATAGGAAGCAGATTAAAAAAATTTCTCAGGTCCGCCTGGTTATAATAGAAAAATGTCGTAAAAAAGAAC
>DNGT01000296.1 GCA_003486165.1 Desulfobacteraceae bacterium | reverse complement strand
GAACAGAATTCCCTTTTGGAAAATCAATGCAGGAGCAAAATGTGGAAAATGCGGGGCAGCCCTTGATACACAAGAGCTGTTTGTAGCACAACCTTTGATGGTATCTGACACTAATTTTGATCAACAGGTGCTTGGCTCACCTCTGCCCGTGCTCCTTTATGCCTGGGCGCCCTGGTGTCCCACATGCCGTTCGGCAATGCCCGTGATCGATGATTTTGCAAAAGATACCAAAGGAAAGATCAGGGTCGGAAAAGTGAACGTGGATTCCAGTCCGACGATCTCTTCAACATACAATATTTTGAGTGTTCCTCAAATTTTAATATTTGATAACCGCCGATTACTGGAAACCATGCCCGGGGCTTTACAAAAACACGAGATCATGATGAAAATGGCACGGTATCTCTGATCGGCAATCAAATTCAATGAAATGACAATATGACACCTAGTGATTTAAAATACTTTTGGGGGAATCACATCAAGATTCAAATTGAAGATCAAGATCTTGATTATGTTAAAGCAAGGGAGATTGCCAAAGAAAAGGCAACTGAATTGGCAAAAGATCCCATGCTTTTGTCATGGTACAGCGGGAAGACAGGAGACTATTTTCCGAAACTCGAGTGCGGAACCTGGGATAAACCGGTGTGGATTTTATTTGCAGAATCCAGAGGTGCGGATATTGCCGTCAATGTTAATGATGGTGAGTATATATTTCTCTATCTCTCCCTATAACCTTTATTGGCTTCCAATTAAAAACCCGACCTTAAAGGCCAAGGCTCTTTACGCATAAACAAAAAATACTAACGAGGAAGGAGCAATAAATGGGCCTCTCGGAATTAAAAAGTTTGTACATGAGACTTGCCAATGCGAAAATGGAACGGATGGATTAACTGACAGTGGCTGATTCTGATATAACTTCAATNNCGGATGAGATCCACCGATGTTCAGCCTTTATTGAACAATACTTAAACACTTGGAGTGTTACATACAAACGTCTTGATTATCATAATTCACCCGCCATTCTGGTACTTCCTCGACATGGTATTGCTCCTTTACTTTTGGTGAGTCATATCGATGTCGTGGACGCTCCCGATAAACTGTTCAGACCGGTGATGCAGAATGGAAAACTCTACGGTAGGGGATGTTTTGATGACAAATATGCGGTGGCTTTGTCTTTGGTTCTTCTAAAAAACAATCTGCTGCAGCTTCGAAAACAGGGTAGGGGACAAAAGGAGCTACCCTTCGGGATTTTGATTACCAGCGATGAAGAAACCGGGGGCTTCAACGGTGCCAAAAAGACCCTCGTTGACATTCAAACCGACTTTTGTATTGTTCTTGACGGTGGTAATATTGAAAAAATTGTCGTCAAAGAAAAAGGTGTTGCCAGGGTTAAGCTTATGTGTCGAGCAAAAGTGAATTCCGGCACCAAACCATGGGAGGGGAAAAGCACCCTTGCGAAATTGATGGATGACATTAATACGTGGGAAACTTATTTTGTGAAATCAGCCCCCGAAAACCCCCACAGGGCAATTGATCGCAAAGATATTCCTTCGGAAGAATTATGTCATGGCGTTTCAGAGTTTGCCGAGGCGTGTTTAGAAATTCGGTATACGGAATCTGACGATCTTGAGAAGATGTTCAACACCATGCAAAAAGAATTGCACAGCGATATCGTTATAGAGAACGTCGCCCCTCTCTTTCCCGGCGGTGAATCGGAACACCTGAAATTACTGCTGGAGATTTCAAAAAAGACACGAATCGGGTTTGAAGACGGCGCCAACGATTCACGCTTTCTTTCACAGTACGGGATAAAGGGAATTGTCTGGGGTGCTGACGGCAACAGCAGCCAACATACGCTGAACGAGCATGTCAACATAGAAAGTGTGTATGAACTTTATGAACTACTCAATGCGTTTATAAAACGATGTGAATCGCTGGAAAGGATCTTTTGAAATACGACTGGACAAGGATGCAGGAGCCTTTGATATGGTGAAAAAAAAGAAAATTAAAATGATTTCCTGGAATATTAACGGCATTCGAGCTGCCATTAAAAAGGATTTTTTCAAATCATTTAAACAGATGGATGCCGACATATTTGCCATTCAGGAAACAAAGATTCAGGATGCACAACTCACGGATGAAATGAAAAACATTTCAGGTTATGAAGTATTCTGGTCCCAGGCTACCCTAAAAAAGGGATACAGTGGCGTTTGCACCTATACACGGATAAAGCCCAAGACCATTAATTACAGTATCGGTATGGCGGAATACGACAATGAAGGCCGTATTATCGAGATGGATTTAGACGATTTCATATTTTTTAACGTTTATTTTCCCAATGGTCAAATGAGTGAAGAACGGCTGAAGTACAAGCTCGATTTTTATGAAAGTTTTTTTGATTATGCCGATGCCTATAAAAAACAGGGCCGAAGTCTCATCATATGCGGAGATTACAACACAGCCCATAATGAAATCGACTTGAAAAACCCGAAGGCCAATGAAAAAACATCCGGTTTTTTGCGGATCGAGCGCGACTGGCTCAATCGGATTGTCGAAAACGGCTATGTGGACACCTTCAGGTATTTTTATCCGGATACCGTAAAATATTCGTGGTGGACGTATCGATTCAAAGCAAGGGAGCGCAACATCGGGTGGCGCATCGATTATTTTTTTGTTACCAAAGATATTATCGATAAGGGATGGATCAAAGAAGCGTTTATCGACAATGATATTTTTGGGTCGGACCATTGTCCCATTGGCCTGGTTATGGAAGTATGAATCGTACAGATATAAACACAGGGAGAATCTAGTGGAGCCGATCTACGTTGCCGCCTTTTTCAGCTTTGTTTTTGGCCTTTTGGGTTATATTGTCGTTCGTTTTTGGATATTGCCCATTGGTCGATATATAAGGGTTAAAGACCGATTTGCTTCCGATTTGAGAACGCTGCTGGACATGTTGCAAGACGAACAACCATACCATACTGAAAACTCACAAATACAGGACCGACGAGTATCCTTGCGCCGTTACTCCTCAGACTTGGTATCGATCTATCAGAAAGAGCTGCCCTACTGGTACCGGCTCTACCTTGAAAGTAAAAAAGAACAACCCTTAGAAGCCGCTGAATTTTCAATGCGTCTTTCCAATACGCGCAAATTGGAACATGCATTCCGGCAGGCAGATGAAATCAAAGGCTTTTTACGTTTGAAATGAAACCAAAAAAGAAAAAGACATCGAACTTACAGATTTTTGTAAAATGGGTCGTTTTGATACTTCTTGCCCTGGTACTTGTGGCGTATATTTTCCGACAGTTATATTGGACTTGAGATTTTAGAAATTGACTAGGAAAGGGGTATCTTTGCAGCGAACAAAAATGCTGCAACAAAGTCAAAAAGAGAGGTAGATATCATGACCAAAGTAATGATTCATCCTGCCAGCTATGAAAATGTCCGTCAGGCAGTGGACAGGGCTTTTGAACACTTTCAATTGAAAATTCAGGGTAAACGCGTCTTAATAAAACCCAATGTTCTCAGGGCTTCCCAATGGAATGAAGGCATTGTTACCCACCCTGCAGTGCTGAAAGCTGTAGTGAAAAAAGTAGAAGCCATGGATCCTGCATCCATCGTTGTGGGAGACAATCCCGGACTGTTCAACTATGGAGCGAACGAGGAGAGCTTTAAAAAAACAGGATTAATGGACGCAGCCTGCGGTCATTACGAGAATATCGGGAATGATTCTGTGAAGGTCGATTTCAACCCTGATTTTTTACCTGCGGTCAGTCTCTCCCAGGCTGTAGTGGAAGCCGATATCATCATTAGTTTGCCGAAATTCAAAACCCACGGACTAACGGTCATCACCGGTGCCATCAAAAACAGTTACGGGTTTTTGCCGGGTGCACAAAAAGCAAAGTTGCACAAGATAGCTGGGAGCCCACAACGTTTTCATGAAATGATTGTGGATGTGTTTAAACTCCGGGTGCCCGACCTGTTCCTTGTGGATGCCGTGGTCGGCATGGAAGGCAACGGCCCGGCATCACCAGAGCTAAAGGATATCGGTCTGATTTTGGCCTCCGACAACGGCGTAGCACTGGATGCGGTTATTGCCACCATGATGGGATGTGAACCGGGCCTGTTGCGATTCCTTCAGAAGGCAAAGGAAGCGGGGTTAGGGGACTATGATCTCAAAAAAATTGAAATAATTGGGGAATTAAAACCGTTGCCTGATTTTAAAATTCCGCCCCTCGGCGGCGAAGCGATTATGCACAATGAGACCATACAGGGAATGCTCCTTGATCGAACCCTCTTGCGACCCCAGGTTGATCCGGAATTGTGCACTGCCTGTGGGACATGTATTGATCAGTGTCCGGTGTCGGCCCTTTTCATGGATGAGGATATCCCCAAAGTGGATGCTGACACGTGCATTATCTGTTTTTGTTGTCAGGAAATGTGTCCTGAGAAGGCCATNNGCTTTGAAATAAACCCGACAGGCAAAAACCATTGGCAGATAAAGAAAAAACGATCTGCTTGACTTTAGTTTTGCCCGATGTCAAACTGGACTTATGACATCACAAGGGTTTCAAATTTCAGAATTGCCTGAACTCAAAACGCCTATTTTAATTGCTGGATTTGGGGGATGGGGAAACGCCCTGGATATTTCACGGGGAATGGCCGCATATTTGATCCGAAAATTCGAGGCCCGAATGTTTGCGAGTATCGACCCGGATGTTTTTTTTCGTTACGATATCCTTCGTCCGGAAGTCGATATCAAAGACGGGACGCTGGTGCGCCTCGATCCACCCAGCGGTTCGATTTATGCTGCCCACTTTGACATCGGTCCAAATGATCTTGTTGTTTTGGAAGCGGACGAACCCAATCTTCAGTGGAATCGTTTTGCAACGGAGCTATTTTCACTTTGCCGAAAGCTTGGGGTCAAAACCGTTATTACCATCGGCAGTATGTATGACAATGTCCTTCATTCAGACCGGATCATATCGGGTATCGCTTCACACCAAGACACCCTCTCCAGGATGAAGCAAAAAGGCGTCATTCCAGTTTCCTACCAGGGGCCTGGTGCCGTTCATTCCACGCTTCAGTTTGAAGGTGTCAAACAGGGTTTTCAATGTATCAGCCTTTGGTGCCACTGTCCATATTATTTGCAGAATACCAAACATTACGGTCTGCTGTCCCATTTGGCCGGTGTATTGTCTTTTCTGGGCGAATTCGAGCTGGACACCCAAGACCTTGAAATGCGGTGGAAAGCCATTGAAAGTCAGATCGGAGAGGTCATCGAAAACAATAGTGAACTTCAAGCCATGATCGATAATATCCGCAAAGCCAAAGTACGCGGAATCTGGCAAGGTCTGAAAAAATCCACCAAAGGTGAAAAAGTTATCGACTTAACGGATTTTCTACCGCCGCGCTAATTGTTTTCTTCCGTCTGAAATCTATTCCCTGATAGAGAGCTGCGACCAATAGAATCAAACCGAACCAGGCGTGATTGAAGCCTTCAAATTTTGTCCAAATGACTTCTTCAGCTGCAGTAATGAGCAAGGCCCCAAGCAGCGGACCCAGTAATCCCTTTACCGGCACAACTCGCGAAGCCAGCAAGGCTGTAATGCTGAGTGTCAGACTGAATCCGGAGACCGGACTCACGTGAGAGGTTCTCGCCAGGTGTAGCATACCGGCCATGCACGCGGGGATGGCGGCAGTCATCAAGCACAGGATTTTCACTGTTCGTGTAGGAATGCCGATGGCCTCTGCCGCTTCTTCGCTGGCTTCCGTCTCTTTGGAATAGAGTCCCCAGCGGGATCGGAAAAATAGCGCATGACATGCTGCAGTTGCTAGAAGCAGAAATGCAGCCAGAAGATTACAGTGAAGCTTGGATAAGGTTTCAGGGATATAAAGTCCGGCAGAACCTCCGGTTAGGCTCTCCAGTGTTTCGAAAAGCCTTTGAAAAATAATAAGTATACCCAAAGTGGCAAGGGAATAGTAGCCATGGTTCAGACCGGCCATAAGAAAAGTGACCATTAGCGCTCCCACGACACTCAGCATAACGGACAGGATTAACGCCGGAAAAAATGAAAAACCATTTGAGTAAGCGATTCCGAAACAATATGCGCCCAACCCAAAGAAAACAGCATGCCCAAGGCTGATAAGTCCAAGAGAACGTCCTGGGATATCATAGGATACTGCCATTGTGCCATTAATGATGAGTGAAAAAACAAAAATGCCGACGTATCCTTTACTGAATACGGCGGAAGACATCATCAAAGCGGTCAAGATTATGATTGAAAGAGACATTTGCCATGGTTTCATTGGCGACTCCCGCTTCTTTTTAGCACCAGGTAAACGACCAGCAGGCTGTATACGACGGTGTCCGTTGACGTATACGTAAACAAAACCCCTGCAAACGACTCTATAAATCCCAGAACCAGACCGGCGACGGCCGGACCTCGGAGGTTTCCCATGCCTCCTGCCACCACGATGAAGAGCGCTTTAAGGGTCAGGTCTATCCCTTCTCTAGGGCCCAGAGGATACAGGGACGAATAAAAAATGCCCGCCAGACCGGCCAGGATCGTGGCAAGGCCCAGGGCGCCCATGGAGGTAAAACCGGGATTTATGCCGTAAAGGGATGCAGCCTCTTTGTCTTGCGCCAAGGCTCGCATGGACCTTCCCGGGTCGGTTTTTTTCAGAAAAAAAGTTGAAAGACCGATGGTGACAGCCGCCATTCCCAGTAGAATCGCTCTGAGACCTGGAATTTTCAGACCCATAAGATTATAGGTGGGGAAGATAATATTCGTCGAAATGGGTTCCCAGCCTTGCCAACATACAAGCAGGTCTTCCAGGATAAGCGCCAATCCCAGACTCGCGATCAGAGATGCCACCAAACCGGCGGAAAGAGAAAGGTTTCGAAACGGTGCTACAATGATCAGGTGCAAAAGGAATCCAAACCCGAGAAAGATCGGTGTTGCCAGCAGGCAGAACGTCCATGGAGAGAAAGGATACAGGACCAGTGTCTTTTTATAAAGTATCGCCGCCAATACTGCCAGGCTGCCGTGGGCAAGATTGAGGACCCCCATGATCCCAAATGCCAGGGAAAGCCCAACAGCGAGCAGGGCATATACGCTTCCCAGGAAAAGACCGCTGATGAGAACCTGAATCACTATAAAATCGCTTCGTGCTCTAATTCATGTATACAATGACATGTTTATATCAGGGCAACTATCTCAGATAAGCTGAAGTCCAAAAATTTGAAGTGCCTAAAATGAGATAAAGCTGAGGAACGCGCTTTCAGCGCGATGAATTATAATTAAAATTAATAGAATACCTTAACTTTAGACTCTTTAAACTATTGAATGAATAGAATGAATAAACCAAGATATAAATACGATACCCAATTAAAGAATACATGCCCTTAGTTCTTTGAACCTGGATACTCATGCCGGGCGGTGGCGACCTCCGGCGGCCATATAATGTGGTACTGCCCGCCGATGATCTGGGATGGATAGGTGTTGATGGTTCCCACACCGTTTTCGGCAAAACTCACCACACCGCCGACAGTCATGACCTTGAGCTGTTTTAAGGTCGCCATCAGTTTTTCCCTATCAAGACTTCCGGCTCTTTCAATCGCCTGGGTCGCTGTTTCAAATGCCATCATATAGGCCGGCGCCCAAGGAAAATCATCGAGGCTTATTCCGGAAAGCTTCATGACCTCAGTAAATAGTTCCGGATTTCCGTAATTCATTCCTTGGGTCCAGTAGGACTGTCCGACAACGCCTTCTGAACCGGCACCCAGGCCGTTTTTGAAAACACCTCCATGGTGGATGACGTGAAATTCTTTGGGGGTCAGACTAAGTTCTCTGGCCTGGCGCATAAATGCAATGGAAAACGGTACGTTGGCTGAAACAAAAACGATATCCGGGGACGTCTTCTGAATCTTCATTATGGCGGCGGTAAAATCGTGGGTATTCGCCGGAAGTACGTTGAGGGAAACCTCTTTCAATCCCGCTGAATCCACAAGGTTTTTAGCCCCACGATACACCCCCTGAGGGTGAAGGGTATCTTCGACGACGAAGGCAACGGTTTTGGCCCATCCTTCGGCCTTGATCATGTCCCAGTACCTGTGGGTGTATCTGGGAGCTGCATCAATGACGCAGACGATCCATTTAAAACCGCGATTGTATATTTTGTCTGAATTTGCGCAGATGGCAATAAACGGCACTTTGTTTTCTTCCGCAGCCACACTGGCGGCAAACGTCACCGGGCTGGAATAGGGCCCCAGAAGAATATCCGCCTTGTCCACGGAAATCAGCCTTTCGTAAAACTTTCGGGCGGTGGGACCGTCGCTCTTGTCATCATATACGATGAATTTAACGGGAAGTCTTTTCCCGGCTGATTTGACATATATCCCACCCCGGGTGTTGATGGTCGTTGCATACGCTTCCATCAACTGTTTAAACGGTCCTATTTCCGTGGAGAATTTGCCGCTCATGGAAACCGTTGCGCCGATTCGTATTTTTTTTTGTGATTCGGCGCTTGTGGTTTTTGCAAAAAGAATAATCGTTCCGAGTGCTAAAATGGTGATGAACGATAACAATAATGCGCGGTGTTTATAGGTCTTCATTTTTTCCCCCCTCCATAACAAAAGGGCCATCCCGAGTCGGGATGGCCCCTTGGCCTGAGCATAACTCGTCAATATCCATTCAAGATTTTAAAACTTCTACATCATGGTATAGGTGTTGTCAAGGAATAACTGAACAGTTATCAGTTTACAGATGAATCTGATCTTCGTTGCTGCATTTTACAAGACTTTTAAATTCTCCATCTGACATTCTCTGTCAAATTGAATTGCTATACCGTGAGGGGTTGAGCGGACCAAGCTTCCTATACAGCCCTTCAAACTCTTCACATCTTTAAGTTTCTGATTGTTAATTGGGAAGGTCAAATCCAGAATAAACCGTGTACCTTCGGGAAAACACGTTAGTGTAGGAATGAATGTTCCAGAAGCAGATATGTCTCTGGTTACAAGATCTAAAACTTTTTTTCCGTTTGAAGTCATGGTTTCTATTCTTACAGGGAATGGAAAAGAAAATCTTCCATATTGACGTCTCTCTATCATTGATGACACCTTTCTTTGTTAATTACTAACTATCCGTTAATGATGGGTTTTCGGACTTGCCTATGATATTAATCCTTTATATGATGGTGTTTTTTTTTACTGGAATCGCTGAGAAGTAACAACATCCATAGACAAAAAATGCATACGACCATTGGAATGACAAATACTATTGTTGACATGATTTNNTACTCTCTAATCGTTTTTCGATTAAATAATTCTTGATTGGCATTAAAAAGCCTGGGCCGTATTGAGGTATTATTAAGCTACATTCACTCGACAAGTATCAGGTTACGACTCAGGCTGTTAAACAATTGCTCAAAGAAGGAGCATTAAAAGAAAAGGTCTTTTACATTATCTCAATTCATATATCAAGATTTTTTTGTCAGAATGATTTTAAACAGGCATGGGTATTAAAAGGCCCTTGGAATGGCAGGATTGTTCCAAGGGCTTGTGCGAGGAGGAGAAGCCCCCAAGGTAAGCGATATATAAATATATCGGCAGACCCCTGAGGTAGCAGGAGAATCCAGGGAGTCAATAGGAAGAGTATTATGTGGAAATCATAAACCATAATGTTATTGGAAGGCTGCAATGTCCCAATGTGATATGTCAATTTAGATACAACTCATTTTTGCAGGGGAATATTCCAATAGAGGATTTCGAACCGGAATCAAACTTTTGATTTACTTGGCAAAAATACAGGTGCAAGCATCTCTATTTTTAATACATATGTCTTATTTTTTACAAAATTACAAAATAAGCAAATCGCCCCAAAATGGATCTGCCTCTATTAGTAAACGATATCAAACGTTTTTTTTAGACATGATATAAACCTGCGATTATTTTGACGATAGCTTGTAAGCTTGCAAGTATCTTTTTTCATGCACAAAGAGATATGATAATGACATCTCTAAAATATGTAGCCCGGCTGGGTTGGGAAGTCATCTCACACCGAGATAATAGGCTAATCGCTGGGCATCGGGTTTGAAGGTTTGCAAAAGAAAAGATTTTTCCCGGTTGTATAAAGTTTTAAAATTTCGTCCTGAATCGGACAGGGTTTTGACCGGCATCCTTCCCGCAAGCCCCGTCCTTCAGGACNNCTTTAGGGCGGGGAGGCTTCACTTCTGAGGGAAAGGTTGCAAAGTTTAAATCTATTATTGAAATAAGTTGACAAGCAACTCAAATCTTTTGAAAATATAAGCGAATGGAAAAAGGGCATTTATTGATACGTCGAGTTTTTAATGAATATTTTATTCAAGAGAAGAGCTGACTCATGATCATCCAAAGTATGGCCGGGCTTTTGGTTTTTTCAGGCATTGCCTGGTTGATCAGTGAAAATCCTAAAAAGGTTAAAGTTAAACTGGTCATCGCAGGTATTGCCATTCAGCTGGTGATCGGATTCATTTTGTTGAAGTTACCTCTTTTTAGAAGTTTTTTCATTTCGTTGAATCATCTGGTCCTGTCACTTGAAGCATCGACCAAAGCCGGGACATCCATGGTATTCGGATATCTTGGGGGCGGGGACTTGCCTTTTGCTGAAAAATATCCAGGGTCCAGTTTTATTTTAGCCTTCCAGGCNNCTACAAAAAACTCTGGGACTGGGAGGTGCAGAGGGTCTCGGTGTTTCAGCAAACATATTTGTCGGCATGGTGGAATCTCCGCTCTTTATTCGGCCCTATTTGGAGGAAATGACTCGGAGCGAAATATTTACCCTGATGACTTCGGGCATGGCCACCATCGCCGGAACAGTAATGGTGCTGTACGCCAGCATTTTAAGCAAGGCCATACCCGACATTATGGGACACATACTGACGGCTTCCATAATCAGTGTCCCTGCAGCCATCACGATCTCAAAAATCATGATACCCGAAACCGGAGAACGCACATC
>DNGT01000325.1 GCA_003486165.1 Desulfobacteraceae bacterium | reverse complement strand
TACCAGACCATAGAGTTTTTCTCAGAGGGGTGCTCCATAAAACGCACCAGGCGGAACGTGTTGCCGTCCAGGTCCGGTGGATTCTGGTAGGTGCCGTATTGCTTTGTTTTGGTGACACCGTGCTTTTTATACTGCTTACAAGCAGTTTGACAACCGCGACAGGCAGTGCAGCGGGTCGTGTCTATAAAGAAAAATTTACCAGCCATGGTTTACGCCCTCCTTTTCCCGAGTTTTTCCACGTTGACCATAAACGCNNTGTACTTTAAAGGGTTTAAATCGACCGGTTACAATAGCCACGGCTTCCACTTCCCCGCGAGCTGATGAAACCTTGCACATATCACCGTTGTTGATTCCTTTGAGTTTGCCCAATTCTATGCTCATCTCTACGAAGAGCTGCGGCTGGAGCTCCAGCAGCCAGGGCTGCCATCGGGTCAGTACGCCGGTTTGCCAGTGTTCGGTGACCCGGTAGGTTGTGCCCACAAAGGGGAATCGGGGATCGCAAGAAAAATGCGCATCCGCTTCCGTACCATAAATCGGTGCAACGGGATTTATGCGCTGGCTGGACATCATGTTCTTGGGCACCGGGCATTCCAAGGGTTCGTAATGCTCGGGGAAAGGCCCGTCCACACGGCCGGGACCNNTCCGGTTTCATAATGAACGGACGTTTTGTCTTTTCTTTGTCGGACATGGGCGGCCAGCCGCCGTCCGGGACATCTCCTATCCATTTACCATCCTTGTATTCCAGGATATTTTTGTTGGGCGACCAGGGTTTGCCGTTGAGATCAACCGATGCCCGGTTGTAAATGATGCGCCGGTTAACCGGCCAGCACCAAGACCATTCCGGATAAAGACCCATGCCGGTAGGATCTTTTTTCTCCCTTCGAGCGGCCATGTTGCCTTTTTCCGTATAAGAATGACAATACAGCCAGTTACCGGAACTGGTGGAGCCGTCATCTAAAAGGAAGGCAAACGACGGTACAAGAGTTCCTTTCTTATAGGAGGTACCTTTTATGGTCACATCCTGTTCAAAGTAGCCGTTAATCAGCTTGGCGATGGCATGAGGATCGTATTTTCCATCCTTGACAAAATCCCATCTCAAATTTTTGATGGGTTCCGGGAACTTTCCGTCACCTTCATACAACTCACGAACTTTTTCAAACAGTTCGACCATGATATCGCCGTCGCCCTTCGGACCGCGCGGCGGTTTGGCGGCCGCATAGCGCCACTGCATCCAGCGTCCGGAATTGGTAATGGACCCTTCTTTCTCCACACTGGTCACACATGGCAGGAAAAAGACCTCGGTTTTGATCTCGTCGGGTTTCATTCCCGGACCTTTCCAGAATGAAGCGGTTTCATTGTCGAAAATGTTGACGTTGACCATCCAATCCAGCTTGGCCAATGCCTGACGGGTCTTATTGGAATTGGCGCCGGAACAGGCCGGATTTTGTCCCCAGGCAAAGAAACCCTTGAAGTTTCCTTTGAACATTTCATCAAAGATATCCAGCCACGAATAGGCTTTGCCGACGTCGATCTTGGGCATCCAGGAATAACCGAAATCGTTCTCCTTGGTGGCGGCCTCTCCGAACATGGCTTTCAGAAAGCTGGCCATGTATTTTGGCTTGTTCTGCCACCAGTTTGCGGAGAGGGGATCGTTTGTTTTTGGTGTGTTCTTATCGTTGTAATCGGCCAGTGTTACCAAAGAGGCATTGGGGGTACCCAGATACCCCGGCCAAATGTGAAACAGCAGGCAGTGATCCGTGGAACCTTGCACATTGGACTCACCGCGGAGGGCGTTGACACCGCCGCCGGGCCGTCCCATGTTGCCGAGCATCAGCTGGATCATGGCCATCATGCGGATGTTCTGCACGCCCACCGTATGCTGGGTCCAGCCCATGGCNNTTTCATGAGCTGGAACACGCAGCGCGGATCTTTTAGCTCTAGATCACGCTTGGGCACGCCGTTTCCATCTTTTTCAAACGCCCATTGCGATTTGTCATACTTCTTTGTTTTAGGATCATACCCTGTAAAAAGGCCGTCCTTGAAATCATAGTTAGGACCTAAGATAAAACTGGCATTGGTGTAATTCGCCGCATATTCCTTATGGAATTTATTGTTGGTAAGAATGTAGTTCATCATACCGCCCAAAAAGGCGATGTCCGTACCCGACCGCAGCGGTGCGTATATGTCAGCTTTTGAAGAGGTGCGGGTAAACCGAGGGTCCACACTGATAAGGGTAGCCCCGTTATCCATGGCCTTGCCCACCCATTTCATGGAGATGGGATGGTTCTCCGCTGCATTGGATCCCATGATCAGGATGCAGTCGGAGTTTCGAATATCGATCCAATGGTTGGTCATTGCGCCGCGTCCGAACNNCGCATGATGCCCTGGAGCAGCCAGCACTCTTCGTTGTCAAGAGCCGCCGAACCCACGTGGGCGATGCCAGTGGTCCGGTTGACCACCTGGCCCTTGTCATTTGTTTCTGTAAACGTTGCGTCGCGGGTTTCTTTGATTTTTTCCGCAATCCTTTTAATAGCGTCTTCCCATTCGATTTCCTCCCACTCGTCGCTTTCAGGTGCACGGTAGAGGGGATATCTTTTGCGAGCCTTGTTCTCCGTCATCTGATAGAGAGCAGCTCCTTTGGCACACAAGGCCCCTTCATTGATGGGATGGTCAGGGTCGCCTTCGGTGTTGATGAGCTTACCGCTTTTGCTGGTGTGGCAAATGATACCACAGCCCACTGCACAATAAGGGCAGATGGTGGTGGTCTCCTGGGCTTTGAGAATCTTCAAGTCGGCAGCGTAAGATTTTACCGGCCTTAAATCAAAGCCCAGGCACATGGCGGCAGCGGCAGCACCCGCAGTGCCCGACCACTTGAGAAACTCCCGTCGTGTTATTGCCATAATACCTCCTTTCAAGAACGTTTGTCCCGATATCAGACAGCTGTTTAATACCTCCACCATAGGAGGAATATCGACGGTCTAATCATACGGTCAATCTAATCGCTTGCCGTCCGAAAATTCGGGCTGATCTAAAAAACTTTGGTTTTTACTTTATAAAAACTATTTATTTCTAATTACGAATAGTGAATCGACGTTGAAAGGTTAAGTCAAAAATCATCTGGCTTTACGGATCATTTATGACAAAACCCACACATTATGGGACCACTTTTACGGCCCCAGTTGATATAATTTTCATGACACCCGATACACTTTTTGTGAAATGCCGTCAGTAGAGGAACCGGGATTTCATTTGTCAGCTGTTTTTTGTGGCATGTGGCGCACTTGCTNNAGGATGGTTTCGTGCAAATAGTGGTCAAACCTAACGGAATGTTCATGGCGCTTGCCAAATTCCTTGCTTTGAAGATTCATGATTCCTTCATCGGCTTTTTTATCCTGGGACCATGCCGCGGATGCTGCTAAAATAACTGCCAAAAACAGACTGAAAATAACATACCGATACTTCATGCGCATCTCCTCCGATGAACTTATGTGCTTCCTGTAAAAATTATGGAAAACGGTTTTGGGTTGGTTATGGACAGCGATACTTCGAAAAGGAAAATGGAATCAATTTTATACATTGTGCTCAAGTCCGTCATTTACCGGCCTATTCGAATAATTCCATTCTAAAGTCTGGGTTGCAATTGGGTTTGTTGATTTGATGCTACAATGTGTAATGCCACAATGTGTTAGAACTTTTACAGCAATATCAATATATTATGCGCATTCGTAAAAATCAAGGACTTTTTTTTAAGAGAAATACAATTAATGATTATTATTTATTTCAGAAAGTTTAAATGGAGAGCATTTGATGAATTTGAGGGGTTACAGTACCATTTAAGGGGTAGAGAAAAGAGGTTATTATACCTGATTTCCTTCATTTTTGATGTCTTTTAAGTACTGTTCCCATTCCATTGGAAGAAGATGCCTTTTGGCGTTGTTGCATTCCTTACAAGACGCAACGACGTTACCTTTTGTGCTTCGGCCACCCCGGGAGATGGGTACGATATGGTCCATGGTCAGTTCTTTGGGAGCTGTTGGGCGGCCGCAGTAGTGGCAGGAGCCTTTGGCGCAACGGCGTTTCCACCACTGAGAGCTTCTGAGTTCTCTGGCCTTGTGTCGTTCTCTGTTCATTTCTTCTTCTGTCATATTGTAGGCGAAAGGTTCCATTTTTTGTATTTTATTGATTAAGCGACAAACCGAGACTTTCGATCCATTTCATGATTTCTTTTATTAATAGGTCATAAAATTTTTCAGACCCTCCGAGCCCCTGCCTTCCAAAAAAATAGTTTATTTCCAAAAAAAGCGGTGTCTTAACTTTTGCTTGGGATGAAAAAAGAATATCAAAACCAGCGAGATTGATCCTGGTTTGACTGCAAAAATTTTTCACAGATTTTATGGCTGTTTTTTGCAGGTCAGGTTCGGTGTCGTAATCAATCATCGCTCCTTTTGCGACATTTGACAAAAAATGATCTGTATTGCGCTGGACCCGCCAGTAAGAAACAATGGTCTGGCCAATGACAACAACCCTGAGCGACCGTTTGTTTGCAGGTATATATTCTTGAATGATAAATCCCTTTTGTCCGCTATGTTCATATTTTTTGGCGATTTGTAGCACCTTTGAAAAATTTTCAGCCGATTGTACCAGATAGACGTGATCTCCATCCCCGCCCCAGTCAAATTTGAATACAAACGGAAAATCAAAGATCGGTTTTTTCGGAGAACCTCCATAATGAATGGAAAATGCATTCATGTTCAGATAAGTTTCGGTTCTGGGATACGCTGTGTTTGTTTTTTGAAAAAGCTGTATCTGACCGATTTTTCCTTTATACTTAAATTTGGCATCAAAATTAGGAAAAACATGTTTACAATTACTGCGTGCCATTGTGTAGAGAGATTCATGACATCCCTGGGGCAGGATGATGGCATCGGCCGCCAGCATTGCCGAAAGATCGTCAGTTCCGGGCTTCCGCCCGGCACAAAGTCGATTTTTATCGGCTTCAAAACAGGGGTGATAGGACAAAATCATCAGTAACCAAATTTTCGAAGGGATTTTGTGTCTTTGCTCCAGTTTTTATGTACCCGTACAAAAAGCTTTAGATAAACTTTGGCGCCGACCATCCGTTCGATCTCTTTTCGAGCTTCCGTGCCGATCATTTTTAACTTGCTTCCGTTTTTTCCGATGATCATGCCTTTTTGCGAACCACGTTCGACATGAATGGTGGCGTGGATTTTTACAAAGGCACCATTTTTTTCTTCGGAAAACGAAGTTATGGTGACCGCCGT
>DNGT01000297.1 GCA_003486165.1 Desulfobacteraceae bacterium | reverse complement strand
TTCCACAAAATTCGCGACGCCTTTAACTTGAACTTTTTACTTTGCCGTTTCAATTTTGATCTTTACGAGTTTATTAAAAATTGACGGCTTCGTAAATCCCGCTTCAGCGGGACTGCGTCGCACGGCATTCCTTTATCCAAATTCAGGTTTGATTTCTTCCACATAGTAGCATTCAATAATATCGCCAAGTTTAATATCATTATAATTTTTTATACCAATTCCGCATTCATAACCGCTTTGGGCCTCTTTTACATCGTCTTTGAAATGACGAAGAGAAGAAATCTTTCCCTCAAAAACAACAACCCAGTCTCTAAGGATGCGTGCGAACTGGCCCCGTTCTATCTTGCCCTCGGTTACATAACAACCCGCTATGGCACCGACTTTAGGCACATGAAACACTTCTCTCACTTCAGCTCTGCCAAGAGTCCGTTCCTCAAAGGTAGATGACATCATACCGACGATAGCATTTTTGACGTCGTTGATGACATTGTAAATAATATTATAGAAACGTATATCGACATTTTCTTCATGGGCAAGCATTTGAATTTTAGAGCTGGGACGTATATTAAAGCCTAAGATGATCGCGTTCGACACGGCGGCAAGAGAGATATCCGATTCATTCAAGGCCCCTGTTGCCGAATGGATGACACTGATCCTGACTTCCTCGTTGGAAAGCTTGGTCAACGCATCAGTAAGGGCTTCGATGGAACCGTGCACATCGGCCTTTATAATGAGGTTCAGATCTTTAACCTCATTTTGCTGCAACTTTTCATAAAGCTTTTCAAGGCTTAACCTGCTGGTTTTAGCAAGTTCTTTTGACCGCTGTTTCTGAGTTCGATGCGAACTGACCTGTCTTGCATCCTTCTCGTCCGCTAATGCAATCAGTTCATCTCCTGCATTGGGCACACCGGAAAGACCGACAATTTCCACCGGAGTTGAGGGCGCTGCAGATGTTACATGTCGACCCCTATCGTTAAGTAATGCACGTACCTTACCATAGTGTACGCCGCAGACCACTGGATCGTGAATTCTAAGGGTTCCTTCATTAACCAGGACAGTCGCTACGGGGCCTCTACCTGAATCCAGCTTGGCCTCGATGACGTGTCCTGAGGCGAGCTTGTCCGGATTGGCTTTAAGTTCCAGCAGTTCAGCCTGCAAAAGTATCATTTCAAGCAAATCGTCTATTCCTCGGTTCTCTTTTGCAGAGACCTGTACAAAGATGGTATCGCCACCCCAGTCTTCAGGCACAACGCCTACATCGGCAAGCTCTCGCTGAACGCGATCAGGGGCTGCATCCGGCTTGTCTATTTTGTTGATTGCTACGATAATAGGAACTCCTGCAGCCTTGGAGTGGTTTATCGCCTCGATGGTTTGAGGCATAACACCGTCATCAGCGGCAACGACCAGGATAACCAAATCGGTAACTTTTGCACCACGGGAACGCATTTCGGTAAAGGCTTCATGGCCCGGGGTATCCAAAAAGACGATTTGTCCTTTGTCCGTGGTTACATTATAGGCACCAATGTGTTGGGTAATACCCCCTGCTTCATTTTCTGTGACTTTGGTTTTCCTTATCACATCAAGCAGTGATGTTTTTCCATGATCGACATGCCCCATTATGGTAACAACAGGGGGTCTTGAAATGAGTTTGTCTGGATCATCCTTTTGTACCTTTAAGAACGTCTCTTCCTCAAAGGATGCTTTTTCAAGTTCATATTCAAATTCTGCTGCAACGAGAACGGCGGTATCAAAGTCTATCACTTGATTCACTGTTGCCATGACACCCAAGTCCATTAATTTCTTTATCATTTCACTGGCCTTTATCCCCATTCGTTTTGCCAGATCAGACAGGGCGATGACATCATCGATTTTTATTCTGCGTTTAATGGCCTTGGGTACGGTAATCAACGGCTTTTGTGTAGCAATAGTCGCCTTCCCTTTAGCTGTCTTTCGCCCCTTTCGAGCTCGATGTCCTTTGGCATAAAGATCTGCTCCCTCAACAACTTCCTTTTTCCGAAAGGAAATTTTCTTTTTGAAAAACTTCCTGTCCGTCACCCCTTCATCAGTTTTTTTTGCCCATTTTTTCTTCTCTTTCTTGATTTCTTTTATAGGCTCATCTTCCGGAATCGTTTCGATTTCAGGTGTGGTTATAAGTGTCGCTTCGAGTTCGGAAACAAGGTCTTTTTCGATCTCGGGCTTTTTATCAATGGGAGGAGGTGTTACAGGCAGTTTTATTATCTTTGCCGGCGTATCTTTTTTACGTTTTTTGGTTACTTTTTTGGGTTTTAATTTCTTTAGAGCAGCGGGCTTTTCAAATTTTTTTATGACCGGCTTTTCGGCTTCAGGTTTTTCTTTGGGGGCTTCGGATTTTGCAATAATTTCATCAGGAGCTTCGATTTTTTTAACACTTTCTTTTTCCATGTCTGCTGTTTCTTCAACCGCTATTTCAGGGATTTCTTTCTTTTCAGGCTCTTTGGTTTCTTTTTCGGGGGGCAGTCCTTTTTCTTCAAGAACTTTTTCAGATATCTGATCTTCAACGTCTATCTTTTCAAGACGCAATTCCGGTTCAGCACTTGTTTCAATTTCAACCGGCTTCTGTCGGACATGTTTTTTACGCCTTCTGATCAGTGTCGGCTTTATACGCGTTTCCTCAATTTCTCTTGCTGGCGAACCAAGAATCTTTTTTCTAATACGGGCTAAAATGTCATCATCCAGAGAGCTCATATGGCTTTTTGCGTCAATATCCATAGCCCGTATTTTTTCGAGAAGCATTTTATTGGTCATGTTAAGATCCCTGGCAAGCTCATATATTCTGATCTTTGCCATTCAATCCCCCCTAAAGTAAATTATTTGTAGCCTGTTGGTTGTGTTGGTTTTCGATTCCCTGACATTAATCGGGTTGTCATCTTCAAACAGAGTGTTTTCTTTATACGACGTTGTTTGTTTTTGTCTTACGATTTATTTGTCTGCATCAATATTTTATTGCTCAGCAGAATCTACTTTCTTATCGTCCGTTAATATCGTTTGTTTGGCCACATCCTCATCGCTGCCGGGTCGGTCTTCAGAAGCTTTGGGAGAATCCGATATGTCTGAAATATCATTGTCATCATCGCTTTCTTCCGGTATAGTTTCTTTGGATGTTTCGTCGGCGTGATTCTTGCTTAATATATACTCCCTTGCAGCCTCAATAAGTTGGAAGGCCTTTTCTTCGGTCATATCTCTTATTTGAATGAGATCTTCTACAGAGGCTTTGCTAAGTTCATGTGCAGAAAAAAAGCCTTTTTCATACAATGCATCCGCCAGACTGATCCCAACATCCGGCAGTGATACAAGAGAATCATATCCGTCCTGCATGGCTTCGCTGTATCGTGTTTCACTGATGACATCAAGGTGCCATTTGGTCAACTTTGAAGCCAGCCGTACGTTCTGTCCTTTTTTCCCGATGGCTATTGAAAGAAATTCATCAGGAACAATAACCTCCATGGAGCGATCCTCTTCGTCTATGATAACTCTTGAAATTTCCGCAGGCGCAAGCGCATTGCATACAAATCTTGCCGGATCAATATGGTATGGAATAATATCTATTTTTTCACCTCTGAGCTCCTGTACAACATTTTGTACGCGGCTGCCTTTCATTCCGACGCAGGCGCCCACGGGATCTATATCAGAATCGTTT
>DNGT01000226.1 GCA_003486165.1 Desulfobacteraceae bacterium | reverse complement strand
CCTCAAACAGTCAGTCGGTTTTCAAGAGAAACACGCCGTTTCTGCGCTGTGCCGAAATCAGATTCGTTTGCCCTAGATGATTTCTCAAGCGCCCTTGCTGTCTTATAAAATTAATGATAGGAACAAAAGCATAATAATTTTTAAATTGAACCTAAGTTGAGCGATTTTTGAGTTTTCCGCAGAGAAGCAAGTTAAGCTTAGCTAAATCCCGCTCTGCGGTAGAAGATGTCGTTTCGCTATAGTCGGCTATGAGGAACGGCATCTGACGCAGTAGATGCGTTGAAATTGGAAATCTCAAAGGGATTCAATTTTCTTGAAATTTAAAATGTCATAATGACTTAAAAATATTGTCAATTTAACCATTTCAAAAATTTTAAACGCTTAGCTTAGGTTGAAATTAATGCAACTGTATGTTCTTGTCAACCACTGGCAATTTTTAAAGATATATGGGATGAATATCATTCGCAAACGGAATCCATATGAAAAATGGTAAAACATTATATTTGATAGACGGCAGTGCATATATTTATCGTGCCTATCATGCCATAAGGAGTTTGGCCAATTCAAAAGGCCTGCCCACTAACGCAGCCTTCGGATTCACTCGAATGCTCATCAAACTCATTGAGGATCGATCCCCTGAATACGTGGTCATGTTCTTTGATGCCAAAGGGCCGACTTTCAGGCATGAACTATACCAGGACTACAAGGCGAATCGCCCTCCCATGCCCGAGGATTTGTCTATTCAGATTCCTTATATAAAGGAAATAACCCATGGATTCAACATACCGGTTATTGAAATTCAGGGTTTTGAGGCCGATGATCTTATCGGCACTTTCAGATACCAGGCTGAAAACGCCGGGTTCTTTGTTGTAATGGTTACCGGGGATAAAGATTTTGTTCAGCTTGTCACAGACAATGCCGTCATCTGGGATCCCATGAAAGAAAAAACCATTGATATCAATACGGTTAGAGACGATTTTGGTGTCGAACCTTACCAAATGATAGATGTTATGGCGCTTTCAGGTGATGTGTCAGACAATATACCCGGTGTTCCCGGTATAGGACCCAAAACAGCCCTGTCTTTAATCAAAACTTTTGGAACCGTGGAAGGTCTTTATGATCGCGTTCATACGATTACAAAGAAAAAACAGCATGAAAACCTCGTTCAGCACAAGGAACAGGCTTTTTTGAGCAAAGAACTGGTTAAAATCAATATTGATGTGCCGCTTCCATTTAATCCTGAAAATTTCAAATATAAAACACCGGATAATACCAGGCTGTCAAAACTTTTCAAACAACTTGAATTCAGACAATTGCAGCAAGCTTTTCCCGAACGATCCGATCTTTCAAATAAAAATTACCGTGCGATATATGATATGTCGACGCTTTCTGATCTGATCAGGCGACTTAAAAAAGCTGAGATGTTCGCTATCGATACCGAAACCACCTCAAAAGATCCTATGAAAGCAGATCTTGTGGGGTTGTCGTTTTCAATGAATTCTGACGAAGCTTTTTACATCCCGTGTGCCCATGATTATCCAGAGGCCCCGGCACAGCTTGAGCTTAAAAGCGTATTAAGCCATTTGAAACCCGTGCTTGAAAATCCGGACGTAAAAAAAATTGGGCAGAATATAAAATATGACTGGATGGTCCTTAAACGTCACGGGATAAACCTGGCCGGCGTGATGTTTGACACCATGCTGGCGTCCTATTTGATTAACCCTTCAAAACGGGCCCACAACCTGGACCAGATCGCTCTTGATTTTCTGGATCACAAAACGACGACGTACAAGGAGATGTTAGGTAAAGGGAAAAAAGATGTGAGTTTTGCCGAAATTCCCCTGGAAAAGGCGATACCGTATTCCTGTGAAGATGCAGATATTACCCTGATGGCTTATCATGTGCTCATGCCTTTGATCGAAAGAGCCGGCCTGATGGAACTGTATAATAACGTTGAGTTGCCCCTTGTGCCGGTTTTAATGAACATGGAAATGACAGGGGTTTGTGTTGACAGAGAAAAACTCTTGGAGCTTTCAAAATCTTTTGAACACCAGCTTGAACAGCTTGAAAGCATGATTTATTCAATTGCTGGAGAAGAATTTAATATCAAATCTTCCCAGCAGATGGGGAGGATACTTTTTGAAAAACTCAAGCTGCCGGTTCAAAAAAAGACCAGAAAAAAAACAGGGTATTCAACAGATGTTAACGTACTGACAGCCCTTGCAGACAAGCATGAACTTCCGGAGATTATTTTAAGACACAGAACCCTCGCCAAGTTGAAATCAACCTATACGGATTCCCTGCTTGATCTTGTTCATCCGGAAACCGGAAGGATTCATACATCCTATAATCAAACGGTTACCGCTACCGGAAGACTGAGCAGTTCTGATCCGAACCTTCAAAATATACCTATCAGGACAGATGAGGGCATGGAAATTCGCAAAGCATTTGTTCCCAGGAAAGAATGGATCCTGGTTTCAGCCGATTATTCTCAGATAGAACTTCGCATCCTGGCCCATTATGCCGATGATGATATTCTGATCGAGGCATTTAATAATAATGAGGATATTCACACCCGTACCGCGACCGAAGTATTTCAGGTTTTTCCTTCATTTGTCACTTCCGAACTGAGGCGACAGGCCAAGGTGATTAACTTCGGCATTGTATATGGTATGAGCCCTTACGGGCTTTCAAAAGAGCTGGGCATCAGTCAAAAAATGGCCAAAACGTATATAGACAATTATTTTTCTAGATATAAAGGTGTTAAAAGGTTTGTTGATCAAACCATCAGCGATGCCAGAAAGACCAAAAAAACGAGTACGCTCTTAGGCCGCATCAGACTCCTGCCGGATATCAATAGTTCCAATAAAGTTGTACGGGAGTTTGCAGAACGGACAGCCATCAACACACCTGTCCAGGGAACTGCCGCTGATCTCATTAAGCTGGCCATGATCCGTGTGGATGCCGCATTCAGGAAAGGCGGTCTAAACAGCGCAATGCTTCTTTCGGTACATGACGAAATCGTTTTCGAGGTTCCTCCTGAGGAGCTCGCGTCCGTCAAGGTCCTTGTCAAAGAAATCATGGAAGGGATCTGGAATCTAAAGGTGCCTCTGAAGGTCAACTTGGCTTCGGGTAATAACTGGGCTGAGGCCCATTAAACTGAATTTTAATAAAGAATTTATCTGAGCTCTCGCAGTGTTTTTCTAAAGAAATCGTTACATGGATGATCCTTTTTTGAACCGCCTGAACTCGCGGCAAGGGCTCGTAAAGAAAAAACAGGGATCAATCTTTGAAAAATNNAATCAATAGGTTCGATATACAATATAGATTCTTTTAAAATGCGATTTCGGTATGCGTCTGTTCTTTCTAACGATCCCTAAGCCGCTCAAACAGCACCCGATTTAAAAAAGAATCATCCATTCCACTCTCCGATCCGGAGGCTAACTTTCAAGGATTTAAAAGACAAATATCCCGAACTCTCATTTATCTAATCTTAGAATACTGTAAACACTTGCTATCCCGATGGTTCGGCATCATCATCTTCTTGCACACCTTTTACAGTTTGTTCAACCGTTTTATAAATAGCCTTGAATGTTTCTTCAAAACCAGCAGGCCCTACTCTGCCCGTTTCAATAAATTTTACGACGATTTCTTTGGTTGATCTGAGAATCAGTTCATCAATTGAGCTCATTTTTGGCACCTTTGTTCTATTTATAATAATATTAATCTGTTATCAGAACTAAAGCCTCGTGTCAAGGTCCCTGCGAAGTTCGTTAGGACCTGCAAAAAAAATAAGGCGGTTTGTTTGACAGAAAAGATTTTCTCAACTATTATAGCATTTCTTGAAAAATCGTAACACTATTTTAAATTACAATATCATGGAGCATTAAAAAAGTGTCAGCATCATTAGAAAAGCAAATAAAATATATCATTGAAAGTCCGGATATTGTAA
>DNGT01000288.1 GCA_003486165.1 Desulfobacteraceae bacterium | reverse complement strand
CAATCGTATCTGTTCCATGGCTTCTTTAATGAAGATTTGACCCGATTTTGGTCCTGAAATAAACAATATGTAAAAAGCCTAAATTATATTTGATTGGTTTTCAATTCTTCACTGGTTTCACATTCCAATTAGTGACCAAGAAGGATGGGCAATGGATATAAAACTTATTGATCCATTTATAAACGACAGGTTTTTGAGGTCCTAAAATAATTGAGATATCGTTTTCAATATGGGCAAATCTCTTTTCGGGGGTTTGCCTATCTCATTTTCATTCACACATTCAAGATATTGAACTAATGATAGTTGTTTCAAATCAGCATTTGGTATATTTCCTTATAAAAATAAACCCTAAGCTCCATTGACAAAGTCTTGTAAATTTGCAGAAGATTTTTTAAGGTAGGTCCTTCATTTTCAAATAATTTTATGCTCGAGAAAAAACGATTTTCAAACAAAACTTTTGTTTAAACTTACGACACCGAGCTCTATATGGATAACGGCTCATGTAACCAAAGGATGTATGACCATGCAGTTAACATACGATGAAGTTTTCAGGCAGAAAAGACTGCCCAGGGTCGGACAAATCGTACGGAACAAAAAGTATGGTACGTTCTGGAGAGTAATGGAAGAAAGGGAGATTTGGCAACATACCGCGAACCATCCTCAGTCTGGGGAAGGTGGCATGGTTCCGGCCATTTACCTTACCTACTGGAAAGTCCAAAAAGGTGTAATGCCAGGAATCGGAAAAACGGTCGGGTATGCATATGCGCTCGATGATAATACTTTTGAGTCAAATTGGGATGTAGTTGAAGATAGGTAGAATGGTTGGAGCCCAAATTTATTTTGATTTTATTCTGGTACTCTGCAATGAAAGCATAAATATTAAAGCTTAAAATTCGTGTGATATCGTTTATCAATCAGGACAAATCCTTTTTCGGGGTTTGCCTATTTCATTTTAATGGTATATGTAATCAGAATCAATCGACTTTCATTTCGCGTAACGGCAAGAGTAACAGTTACCACGCCGACTATTTAATATCTAATGTCAGCCAGAAAAGAGAATTCGATGAAAAGATTCAAGGTTAAACTCCATGGGAAGAATTTCCTCCTCAACCTTGACGGAGAACTCAAGAAATTTGGGTTTTATGCAACGAAATTTGTAAAGGCAGAGAACCCAAAAGAGGCTGAAAAAATTGCTATCATCTTAATTCATCAAAATCCTAATTTAAGGGATACCGTATTAAATGAAAAAGCTGATCGTCCGACAATTAATTTAGAAGAAATAAAGGAAGTCAACTTTCTAAAATTTCTTGCCCAAAAATCAACAACAGGCTTCACGTTTTATCCCGAAGATGAGGAATAGATACCTGCCGAGACTGTCGAAAAACACTAAACGTGTCATCTTAGGGTTTAAAACTATCTGATTTTACAAAATGCGACATTAGAATAAATGCCAGAATTGGACTTTTTCTTCAGTCTCAGCATGTATACATATTTTTTAGATTTTGGGCAAACCACAATATATGGGATTATCTTAATTTCGAAAAATCAACACGATATAGCATGGGCGAAACTGTTTTTTATTTGAACCACTGGGCACTTTCAAGGAATGTTCTGTGTTTGGGGGTTTGAAGATAGAAGTTTTAGGGCCAATCTACGGAAAAAAAATGAAGGATTTGTTGTAAGAAAATTGTCTTGACCAGAGGCACTTAACCATCTATAATTCATTGGCATTTTATTAGCTATACTTTAATATATCAGTTTAATTAACATCTCACCCTTTAGGAGTCTCCATGAACAAAGCAGATCTCATCACAGCCCTTAAAAATGAAACCGACCTCACCAAATCTGAAGCTGAGTCAGTTGTAAATTTATTTTTTAATCAAATGGCAAATGCCTTGTTCAACGGTGAAAGAGTGGAAATCCGTGGCCTGTGCTCGTTTTACGTCAAGAAATACAAATCATACACCGGCCGGAATCCAAAAACCGGTAAACAGGTCAAGATCAAACCCAAGAAGCTTCCGTTTTTTAAATGTGGGAAAGAATTAAAAGAACGGGTGGATAAATAGGAAGGGCAATGGTATTTTTTTTCGCATGCCCCTCCGGCGCGCAGACCCTACCCTCCGGCCTGTAGAGCCTACAGCTCGGAGAGGCTGGAAAGCGGGATCGAAGGCTTGATCTTGAACAAAAATCCTCATTCAGAAACTTCAACGAAGCTCTGTCTTGGTTGGGTGTTGAATTAGATGATGATGAATTAATCAATGGGTAACATCACTTTTGATCTGATATTTGATATGGTTGTTACCAAGGCTGTGGCGAAACCCGCACTATCTGCAACATATACCCATTAAAGCCTTCTGGTCTAACTTAACCAATAGTTGATAGAAGCTTTTTTTGTTGTTTTCGCTTAACATTTTGTTTTTGTATGTCTAAATACGCATTCCCCATTTTTTTAAAAAATAACAAACAATTAGCTTGCTTTCTCTCTAAATGATGATTATTATGCGTTTAATCAATTAAGTCCTGCTTAATCTGTGGGACGGTTTCTCTCTGAAGGAACAATCCATTTGTCAAAGTGGCACCCTCCAGTTTGTGACGTTGAAAATTTTTAAGAAAGGAGGATGTTATCATGGCCAATGGAACTGTTAAGTGGTTTAGTGACCATAAAGGATTCGGGTTCATTGAGCAGGAAGACGGATCGGATGTGTTTGTTCATCATTCAGCAATCAATGCCGCCGGTTTTAAATCCCTCAATGAAGGCGACCGGGTTTCCTTTGACATAGAGCAAGGACAAAAAGGACCTGCCGCTGCAAATGTCACTGTGATTTAACCTTATATTCTGAGTAAAAAGGGCATTCCTTCTAATATTGAGGGGATGCCCTTTTGTTTGGTTTGAATTTATACGTTCACAATTCGCTATCATCAAAACTTAAACCTCAACAAGGTCTGCTCGAAAGTCCTTACCCGGAAATATTAATGCAAAACTCAGGAGGTTATTCAGGAACAATTATGAAACAATATACAACCGAACATATTAATCAAGTTCTAAACGGTATACTTAGCGGCAGCCCGACGATCATGATCACAGGCGTAGAACAAATATCCGAGGCAACCACAAACCAACTCACGTTTATCGGGGAGAAGAAATACATAAAATTATGGGACCAATCACATGCTTCTGCCGCAATCGTCAATGACATCTTAGATATCGAACCCGGAAAGAACCGGGCACTTGTCCGTGTGGCCGATGCCGATCTCGCTCTGGCTTCAGCCCTTCAACTGTTTGAGCCGGAGCCTCCAAAATGTGAGCCCGGTATACATATAACTGCGGTGGTTGATCCAACAGCAGAAATCGGTGAAGGTTCAGCAATCGGGGCCGGCTGCTATATTGGGTCCCGTGTGGTTATCGGTACGAACACCAAGCTTTATCCTAATGTCACCGTGCTGGATGACTCCAGCATAGGCAGTCAGACGATAATCTGGTCCGGTACGGTCATTCGTGAACGGTGCCGGATAGGTAATTATTGTATCATACATCCGAATGTTACCATTGGAGCCGACGGCTTTGGTTATCGAGCCTCACCCGATGGTCGAAGCTTAACCAAGATCCCACAAATCGGTACGGTTATTATTGGAAATAGAGTTGAAATCGGTGCAGGCAGTTGTATTGACCGGGGTAAGTTTAGTGCTACATCGATTGGCGACGGAACCAAAATAGACAACCTTATTCAAATCGCCCACAATTGCAAACTTGGCCGATCCTGTGTGATGGCCGGTCAGTCCGGGCTGGCTGGATCCGTAACTTTAGGTGATGGCGTTTTGATAGGAGGTGGTGCGCGGGTTAAAGATCATGTGACCATTGGTGGCGGGGCTAAAATTGGTGGAAATGCCGGTGTCATCGGTGATGTTGCTCCGGGAAAAACGCTTCTCGGTTTTCCTGCCGACGACCATCGGCAAACGTTGCGGCTATGGGCAGCACAAAAACAACTTCCCGATCTTATTAAACAGATGAAGAAAAAATAGCTGCCGCTTCCCAGATTTAATTAGAAGCAGTTTCTGCTGGAGGGAGTTGCGCGTAATTCCTTGATTTCCTTGATCTTGCGAAAAATGTTAATTATTGAATCGGAAACTTAATTTGTGCCCAATATCGATTTCTGGATGGACCCTGACTATTCACTATTTGAAATGGTCGGTTTAGGGGTTAGATGCCCTCGCTGGAACGCCACGCAACGATATCTGCCGCGAACTTGATTTTGATCTGCTTGTCAGATGAAACCCACATGCAGCTTTTGGTTTTCATTATCGGTTCTTCACATGTGTCCGGTTTTCCCAGAACCCCAACAACCTCCTCGTAGCTCATTCCGATTTTGATTTTATCATAATTTTCTTTACTGACCTTGCTGCACCCGGTCAGAGCCAGTANNGACTTTACCTTTGGCTGACAGGGTGATGCCAACAATAACTTTTCGGCCCTTGATTTCTTTGACGTTGCCGCGGAGTTCCAGAGTTGCATCAATCGGAGTAGGGGCCAAATAGTCTACATGTAAAGAGGCTGTTACAAAGCGCAAAGGCGGATCAGAACCCATTTCCCTCCCGTTATCACGATATTTGATTGCTGAAGCTGTGCCGGCGGCATGGCAATCTATCAAGGATGCGATCAAGCCACCATATACATAACCTGGTAAGCCGCCGGTATGATAATGCTTGGGGTGAAAATGGCATACGCTTTCTTCACCATCCCAATAGCTTTTTATTTTAAGACCATGTTTATTCAGTCTTCCACATCCAAAACAACTTGCGAATTCGTCCGTATAATAATCCTGAAAGGCTTTTGAGGTCATAGTATTCTCTTTGATAGTTGTTTAGAAGCTGGCTTTGTATTTTTCAAAGGTCTCGATCGATCTTATTATCGATAATGTATAAACGCTTTTATCAAGTCAAGTGAATCTTGTGTTTAATTAATACATAGTAAGTTTCCGGTTGATGATGTTTAAAAAAACACCATGTTTAAAAGGGCGATTTGTGGTATGCATACAAGATAGATGTGAAGCCTCCCCGCCCAATAGGACGGGGCTTGCGGAGAGCATGCCGGTCAAAAACAAACCAAACAAACTGTTTTTGAACTGACAGAACTTGACTTGGAATGTTTGCATATCTATATGTTTTGGTATTATGGAGCAATCATCCACAACCTTATGAGGGGGCCACCAATGGATTTTAAATATCACCTCGAAACCGCCTGGAAGCTAACGCTACAGTATATTGCACCACTAATATTTATGACCCTCGCCATGATTGTCATAAGTTTCATTACGCTGGGCATACTGGGNNGCTTTTTTTCCCCCTTCTTCTCTTTGGTATCATTGTTCTCATTATAACCCTGATAGGAATAATGCTTCTATTTTTGCCAGGCGTATTGTTTGTGCTGGCGATTTCATTTTGTTGTATCTACATGCTGCCGCTTATGACGGACAGAAATTTGGGCATCATTGATGCTATTAAGGAAAGTTTCTCAATGGTTACAAAAAAACAGCTCGTGGATCACGTTGTGGTTTTTATCCTTTTTGTAGGAATATCTGCCATTGGAAGCTCCGTATTTATAGGCTCTCTCTTTACCCAGCCCCTGGCCACACTCTTTCTGATGTCAGTCTATAACGGACTCGAAAAGCCGGCTCCTGAGACAACGACACCGCCCGAACCGCCTCCAAGTCCTAAGCCATTGAACGGACAATAGGATGAAGAAAGAAATTTAAACCATTATATTCTCTACAATCGGAGACATCATAATTGTTGACAAAAATCGTATTCATTTCTTAAAATAAAACATCAAAGCAGCAGATTTGAACAACCTATTCGCCAGATTCCGATGATTTCCCATGGTGTTTCTCTTTCTATCTCTTGCTCCATTCACAAATAATCCTGATTTCTGAAAAATAGCTTATTATTTCTAACCTGTATCAATAAATCTAAAAAGAAAATTTATAGTCCTGTCACTATTTGAAATACTCAAATTAGGTTAACTACAGAACCCCAAACAGGGTGAAAGGAGGGCTGTATGGACACCCCTAAAATATTATTACCCTATAATTTTACCAGCTATGACAAAAAGGCCCTGGATTTTGTCTGCCGCACTTTTTCCGATAAAAAAGAAGCTGAGGTTACCTTATTTAATGCATATACTCCGGTACCTACCATTGAAATGCGCGGCAGTCCCATTATGGAACAAATGAAGGACAATTTAAGTTATCTGTCACAAAGGGTTAAAGAACAGGAAGATGCACTTCATGTAATTAAAAACCATTT
>DNGT01000432.1:292-4091 GCA_003486165.1 Desulfobacteraceae bacterium | reverse complement strand
CGCCCTAAAGGGCGGGGGTTCTGCCTTACGGCAGTGCTTCGCGCCCGGGTAAGGATCTTGGTTTATTTAATATAGGTCCCCTTGACCCCGTCCTAAAGGACGGAACTTGCGGGGGAGCATGCCCGTCAAAATATATGGTATTGAATTTATCCCTAATATGTTTTATAATAATTAATTGAGTTAAAAACGGTAAATGCACCGTTTTAGCCACAGGGGAGGGTCAAATAAAATGAACGAATTGCTGGCTCCTGGCGGCAGCCTTGCAATGGTGGAAGCTGTTTTAAAAAGCGGCGCTGATGCCGTCTATGTTGGGGCAAAAGGTTTCAGCAGAAGAAAGTGCGCCTGGGAACTCGAGGACAGCGATATCAAAGAAGCCGTGCGTATCGCCAATGCCTTTTCCGGCAAGATTAGGGTGGCGATTAATGCAGAGATTCAGGAAAAACATTTTATTAGAGTCTTAAGCAAAGTCGCTAAGTGGGCACAATATGGCGTGGAAGGGGTTATCGTCAAAACTCCAGAACTCATGCGACTCATACAGCGTAACTATCCGCAACTGGTTATCCATGCCAGTGTTGGCTGTAATATCCAGACAAAGAAAGAAATGGAATATTATCGAGAAGCCGGTGCCACACAGATTGTGGCCAGTACAGAAATTGATACCGTACAAAAACTAAAACAATACAAAGAGGATGCGGATGATGTAGGAGTCCTCACAGAAATACTTATCCACGGTAATCGTTGCATCGGAGGTGTGGGCAATTGCCTGTTTCATGAAATAACAAGTGACTCTTATATTAAAAACGTTTATCACGATGAAAACGGCAATGAGATTGTTGAATACGAAGGTTGGCCGGACAGAAGCGGCAGTTGTTTTAGATTTTGTCTTCTTACCGAATCCCAGAGAGAAAAACTGATGCGCCGTAAAGGAAAGAGTCCCGAAGAAATTTCCCATATTAATGATAGAATCCGACGGCATCCAAATGTCGCCTTTGCCATTTCCGGTGAAGAGCTAAAACAATACGTTGATTTAGGTTTACAAACCCTTAAAATTCAGGGACGCGAATATCCGGTTGCTTTAATTTCTGAGATGATTCATGCATACCGAATCCTTATTGATGGATTCCGTCAGGGTAAANNGACCGGGCCCGTATGGAGAAAACCAGAGAACTTCACAAAAAAATCAAAGGCATTTAAATAAAGCTCGTAATGCCTTCACACAAAAGCACCTAAAATTTAAACGGCTCGGTTGAATTTATTTTCATCCGTAGCATTTTATTTATCACAACTTCTGTCAGCGACCACTATCGTTGGCGAATTGCCTGTCTATCCTACTGATATTAAAACATAAAAATCCTAAAGAAACCTGAATCTTGCATGAGTTGGAGGTTTGCATCATGACCAAAGTATACGTGGTTCGTCACGGTCAGACCGCCTGGAATCTGGAAGAGGTCTTTCGAGGCCGCATGGATATTCCTTTGGATGAAACCGGAAAAAAAGAAGTACATTTGGCCGGTGAGGCGCTAAAGGATGAAACGCTNNAAATTTCAAAACATCCCAGTCACACCACTTGAATCCATTATCGATATCAGCTACGGTGAATGGGAAGGGGTCAGTCTGGTTGAGGTTCAGAAAAAATATCCGGATCTTTATGGCTTATGGTTAAAGGAACCCCACAATATAACTTTCCCCGGCGGAGAAAGTTTAAAGCAGGTACGGGTGCGCACCCGGAATGCCATTGATGATCTGCTTGAAAAACACAAAGATGAAAACATCGCTTTAGTCGCCCATCGGGTACCGAACAAAGTCATCTGTTGCAGCCTTCTCGGGATTGATAACAGCAATTTCTGGCGAATTCAACAGGATACGGCAAGTACCAACCTTTTTGTTTATAAAGACGGGCAGTGGATCATTTCGTATTTGAATGACACCTCTTACCTCAAAGTTTTGGGAAAACCCGCTCTGTCCGATTTTTAGCCGATCAAGTTGGATCGTAACACTTTAGTTTTGAAATATTACCGCTTCAGGTATGATTAAATTTTTGGCTGAAAGAACTCGTGAATAAGGGCTCACAATGAAAAAAACCGGCGTCTTTTATCATCCCAGTTTCAGTCGTAGAAGCTATTTAACCCGGGGCGCCCGGCTTGAAGACTTTCCAGGTGCCATCGATCACCTTCTGGCCAACGACAACATTATTCTCTATGAATCGCCCCCCATTGAGGAAAAATGGATTCTGAAGGTACATACTCCGGAACTCATCCGAGGTGTTGAGGCGGATCATCTCTGTTCAACGGCCTGGCATTCGGTGGGAGGTGTGGTTCTGGCCGGGGAAAAGATTTGTACCGGGGAAATCGATAATGCATTTGCGCTCATCGGTGCAGGGGGCCACCACTCTGGTAAAGACTATTTTGGCGGCTACTGCTGCTTCAACGATGTGGTCATTACCATTACCTATCTTCGTGAAGTTCACAACATTCAACGCTTTGCCATCATGGATACGGATGCCCACCATGGAGACGGTACCCGGGATCTTCTAAGAAACGATCCCGATGTTCTGCATGTTTGCTGCTGCGGCATGGAGTCCGAATCACCCGACGGCACAAAAGTGGACATCCNNTTGAGCGGCCGATGCTTTCAGGAAATTGCCCGCTTTATGAAAAATACCGCCGAAGAAATAACCGGCGGCCGCTTGGAAGTGGTCCTGGGCGGCGGCTCCCGAACGGACATCGCCACCAATGTCATACCACCCATCATAAAAATATTAGCTGGGTAATTTAAAAAGACCCGACCAACCAGAGTATTATATCTTTTAGGAACTGAAGCCTTTGAGAAGTGTTCATTTTTATTCGAGTTCAAGGAATACGAAGATTTTAACTGCAGTAATACACGGAGTATTTCGAGGATTAAAATCTGAGTGTGACGCTGAAATCGAACAAAAAGGGATTTTTCTCAAAGGCTTTAAAGTTTGCCTACCGTGATGAGGTACAGGGCTGTTTCATCTTCACCGTCGATTTCCAGCAACCGATTGATATCATCATCAAAAAATGCGCCGATAGGACAAGAACCGAGATCCATTGCGGTGGCGGCAAGCTGGACGTTCTGACAGACATGGCCGAGGTCCATGGGAATATAGCGCACAGCGCGGTCGCGATATTTTACCATACATCTGAGCATCATAGCGGTCCAGATGAAAACAACCGCCGCACGACGCACAACCGGTTGGCCCAGGCAGGCGGTGGTTAAATTTCTGCTGAAGCTTCCTTCTTTCAAGCGTTCCAGGGCAAAGGATGAGACATCGAAATGGTAAAGCCCCTGAGGTATGTCTTCAACATGATCCGCATAAAGATAGGTTTCAAAGGGATAAAGCGCGCCTGCTGAAGGTGCGGTGCGCAGCAGATGAATTCCGATTCGCGCCGTAACGCCCTGGGCCGCCCAAAGCAATGTCGCAAGTTCATTCAAACTCAGATGTTCCGGAGTGGTATCACGCTCGGACCGACGCCTTGTCAAACATTGCCATAAATTCGCCGGATGGTTCAGGTCGGGCTGTGGCAGCTCAAGTCGTTCAGCATCCGGATAGTTTTTAATTTTCTGGACATCCGGAATGGACCCGAGATGGTCGCTTAAAGGTTTGTCCCGATGATATTTGGTGCCCTGAATATATCGGAAGGCCAGTCCCTCTTTGTAGAGTGTCATGTATTGCTCCTTTCATTTTGAGACCTTTGAAAAACGTCCCCTTTAGCACAATTTTTCTCAGTGACCCAAGATTTTGGATGTATCGCACTGTTTTTTATATGATCTCAAC
>DNGT01000432.1:0-165 GCA_003486165.1 Desulfobacteraceae bacterium | reverse complement strand
GGTAAGCATCCAGATGAAATTTTTATGATGCGGCATGAGTTGCCCTGTATTTTTTTAGAAGATAGCATGTGTCTGATTTATGCCTTAAGACCTGTTGTATGTCGAACTTGCAGTTCGACCAGTGCAGCCCATTGTAAAATGATTTATGAGAATAAGAATCATCGG
>DNGT01000398.1 GCA_003486165.1 Desulfobacteraceae bacterium | reverse complement strand
AATCTCGGTTTCTGGTAGTAAAGCAGGTCAGAACTGACGTCCAGTCGTTGAAAAGGATTTTCCGATAAAAAATCCGTTGGTCGACCCTCCCAGCGGGCTTGCATGCCGGGTCCATCGGCCAATATCTCCATCCAGTCGTTGCATCTGCCACCGCGTTCCACTGACTTAGGTCTGATCTCTTTGATAACTGCCCCTATTTGAATGGGATTATTTGCCAGGGGATGGTTTAAATCCACCTTCAAGTGGCCATTTTCAACGCCGACACAGCGAAAAGGCTGCAGGTTCTGAGGAAAAACTCCGGCAACACCTTTTAGAAGTCCTTTGGGATAAAACCGGCCCATACGGGGTTGGATTTCTTTATCTGGAATAAACCTTCGATTAAATTGTGCATCTTTGATTTCAAAGGTTTTTTGAAGATCATTTACAGGAACAATGGATCCCGGGGTAAAATCAACCTGAACTGTTTGGCCCACGGATTTACTTCCCAATTTATCATATAGCTCTTTCGGTAAACAATCCCTCCAGAAATTAACATTATCGGCTTCATATTCTTCGGTGTGGATGGCCTCCGCACTGTTCCATTTCATTTGAAAATGAATATCNNCATACCCGACCCACTATTAATACATTAAGAAAATAATTTTATTATGCAATGAGAGATAAGTGTTGTTCTAATGAGAGTAAAAACCTATCACTGTTTACAGGTGGTTTAAGAAATGATGACTCCATTTACGAACCTTTGATTTTCAACAGCGCCAATAACGTGCAGCAGGTCCGAGATATTTTTTGTTCTAGCACCCTTCATCGTCTACAATCTTGAAACCGGTTGAATCGGGTGTCTTCGGTGCGGCTTCCGGTTTTTGAACCGGTNNCAACCCCTTCTTCCATCATAATCTCAGAAACAGCGGGCTTGGCAATGGTTCGGTCCGGGTTGACAACGGCCAAAATCAGCCCCAGCAGAATGAGTAGTCCTGCCGCTATCCTCTTGACTTTCGGCGAACCTATCGGAAGCGTATCTTTATCGCCGAATTTCTGTTCTACTTTTTCCACAAACCAGAAGGCGCCGACAGCTACAAGACAGACCAGAAAAGCGATGATACCCGAATTGATGTTGAACACGTTCGAGAGTCGAATTGCCCCCATGTCGCCCGAAGTGTAAAACCTTTCCAGTATGTAAAAAACTTCCGCAAAGAATACAGAACCGATCATCATACCGATGATAAAAATCAGTCCGTCCAATTTCCCCGATACCGTTGCCACCACCGAAGTCGTTGGACAGTAGCCGCCCATGACAAATCCGATCCCAAGAACAAGACCGCCAACGATCTGAGGCCAGATGAAGGTGGGTAAAAGATATACGCGGCCAAGGTCGATCCAGCCAAAGAGAGAGAAGTAAAGAAGTCCGAGAATGCAGACAACAATGGCCGTAAACATCACTTTCAACACGGCAAAATCCCTGAGATAAAAAATGGCCGTCAGTTTTCTGGGNNTTCGAGCACAAATCCGAACATAAAACCGATGAGCCCGGCCAACTGGAGGCTGTATGCAAAGTCGAACCATCCGAATTTATACAAAGGTCCCATTATAACCACTCCTTTTTGAAAAAATATGCGGTGGCATAGGCCCCCGCAAAGATACACAACATGAAGACCCAGCTTCCGAAGGCCAGTTCAGCTGCGCCGGTAAGGGCCTGACCGCTGGTGCATCCCCGGGCCAGACGGGCGGCAAATCCCGACAGAATGCCCCCACTCAAAGCCAGCCACAGCCGGACNNGAAACGCCGATGGACGGACCGCGAACCACTTCCCCTTTAATCCGATTGCTGATAAAGGCCGAAAACAGACCGCCCAATGCAGCCCCTATTGTCAAAAAAACCAGCCAATCCACAAGCGGCGATTTTCCCCCTTGAAGATAATTAGAGAAATAAGCATTCGCCCTGGCATGTTCCGGGGCCACCAGGTTTACACCGGCAGTGGCGATCCGGGCAAAGGAAGCCGAGGAACCCAAACCCCGACCCATGGTATAAAAGGAAAAGAGCAGAATCAGTCCCAAAATGACACCGATAATATACGGATTAGAATAGCGCTCTTTCATATATCCCTCCTCTGTTTAATTTCAACTCAGGTTTTACACCTAAATATTTATGTAAACTATAACCTGGTTGTACTTTCACCTGATGCATTCAATCAGAGATCATCGCCGCCATGTGTTTTCTTAATTTAAGCCAATCAGACATTTCCATAATTGTTTCAGACAGGTAATAGCGCCCATTGGCAAACACCCCGTAATCGCCACCGCATCCCATGGCTGATGCAAAGCGAATGTGATTGCCATAAATCAGCCAAGTATTGCTCCATTTTCTCTCGATGGCCTCGTCAAAGGGATTACCCTTCGATCCTTTATCGTCCCATTTGAAATCGGCCAGGTTCAGACGCCATATTTCAGACATAATCTGGGTTCCGGACAAGGTTTTGGCATTGGTCTCGCGAATAGTGTTTTCAAAGCGGTCCCACTGTCCATTGACCCAGGTCGTGGCATGGCAGCTCAAGCAAACGGCCTGCATATTTTTCTTACGAACGTTCATCTCTTTTTCCGTGATGAGATATGTTGAGGCAAATTCACCGTCAAATGTCGTGGGCAGAGGTTGGCCGTCTTTGTTCCGAATTGTTGTGGTGTCCGGTTCTTTTGGAGACGGGTGGGCATAAATTAAGCCAAAAATCCGCCATGGAAGTCGGCTGCCCATCTGATGGGTGCGTTCAGCCACCACTTCCCCATCGGTGTTGATCAGTAAACTCACATGACAGGCGGCACAGGTGGGTGCAGTGAAATCTTTACCGACGGTCCACGGCACAGTGTCAAAATTCCACGATTCACCCATGCTGGAAAAGATATTGCCGTGCTTGCTGGCCGAATAGACCTTAAACGCCGGCACATCGGGACCGGTATGACATTCGTGGCATGTGTAAGGTTTTCTGGCCATTTTTATTGAAAATGCGTGGCGTGTGTGACAGGCCGAACACGAACCCCGGGTGCCGTCCAGATTGATCCGGCCCACACCTTGGTTGGGCCACCCTTCAATAATGGGAAATTTCAATTCACCTGCAGCCTCCGTATCCCGGGTTTCATATCCCTTGACCGACAATTGGGTGCCGTGACAGTAATAACAGGCTTCAGCCTTAGTGGCATCATTCGGGGGTTTAATGGTGACGCTGGCTTTTTTTTCATCGGCGGGTTCTGTAGTTCCGAGGATACTGTTCTGCAACAGCTGATAAACAGGATTGGCCGCCAGATTATTAAAGGCATGAGCCATGATGTTTTTCGAGTATTGATTCGCTTCCTGAGTATGGCATGTGGCGCAATCCTGGGGACTGACCACCACGTGAACGTTGTATCCATTGTGTTCAAAAGTATCTGCGTGGGCCTTGGATCTCTGTGTATGGCATTCAGCGCATCCCACGGCAACAGCCAATAGTTTCTCCGTCACCTGTTCGCTTGACACTTTACGTGCCAGACCTTTTACCGCCATTGCCGTTTTAGGGGTAACCATGGCATGTCGGCTTTTCTGCCAGCTCTCCACGATGCCCGGATGCACCGTCGAATGGCAGTCCAGACACGCGGACGTTGCATCGCTAACCGGCACATCGTCAGCCAATGCGATATTCGGAATCCATAAAAAAAGAACAATAATAGAAAGACATGCAATTTTTTTCATTTACCGCTCCTTTTCCTCTAAGAATATGACGCGATTTAGAAAGACATCGAATTATCTGCACCCTCGAGGTGTTCTTATTAAGTCGCTTCATGGATTATCTTTTTCAACCGCGTAATAAGGCCGGTCGAAGATGCCGCTTGCGGTGAGGCGGACAATACGTTCTCCGCAGCCGGAGACCCGCGGAGAACGAATTCCAGCGGGAAAAAGACCATTTATGGATGGACATATTTATTCTGACGGTAACACACACGAACTATGGAGTCTTGGCGTAAAACGCTCAGGCCCGGATACAATGGGTTTTTCAATGACCTTGGAAATTGCTTTAAGCATTCCAAAAAAAATTTTTTCATGAAACGGATAGAGCGTGTACCAGTAAAGCATCCCCCAGAGCCCCTTGGGCAAAAAACGGGACAGCATCTCCAGGTCCGTGTATTGATTCCCCATCGAATGAATTTTAAATTCAAGCAAAGCTTCGCCGGGAACCTTCATTTCAGCCAGCAATAACAGCCGCTCCTTTGGCGCGACATCCAGTACTCTCCAAAAATCCAGGGCGTCACCAACCCGGAGTTCGGTTGTGTGACGCCGCCCTCGACGCAATCCAACACCGCCGACCAAACGATCCAACAGTCCGCGCAACCACCACAAACCATCGGCATAGTAATAACCTGTATGACCTCCGATCCTGCTGATGGGCAGCCAAACATCATCCAATTCGGCTTTTATTCGAGCCCGATATCCACATTGCATAATGGTGCCGCCGGCCCAATCCGCATC
>DNGT01000035.1 GCA_003486165.1 Desulfobacteraceae bacterium | reverse complement strand
ACCCACAATCCATAAAAATGAGCCTTTTCTTCTGATAATTTATGACTTCTTTTCAAATAGTTAATGTAATCCTTTGGGGGTCTTCGAATATTGTAACGGTTAGTTTGACGGAATAGAGTAACCCGCATATCCTGCTTTATCCCGCTTGCAGTTTACCCTTATAATTTAATTATGAAGTAACGCATAAAACTCAACCAGCAGCAATCCATTATCCCGCAAAGTATCAAGCATAAACAAAATATAATTTTAACTATCCCGCCCTTGGTTGATAAAAGTATCCCTTCTGTATTATTCATTTGATTGCAAAAAAAACGAAAACAGGAGGGATACTCACATGCCACTGACAGCGACAATTGACAACATTAAAGCATATCAGGAAAAGGTAGAAAAGAATAAAATTACATCTGATGGTATGCTGCCATGTTCATCCTGCAATTCTGACGCCCAGTTTTTCAAGGTCCATGCTTATCGGGAACGAAGGTTTTTACTTATTGTCGAAACCATTGTTAAAGCGATTTTTTGTACACTGGTTCGGTTCAAATGTCCCAATTGCGGCAAGACCATCACCAATTATCCGGATTTTGCCCTTCCTTATAAACACTACACACGTCAGACCATTGAAAACTTCAGCAAATCCTATGTTGATGATGATCATAAGACCTATGAGGATGCGGTTATGACGGATGACGGCATGCCGGAGTGGGAAAATTCCGGAAAAGCCCTTTCACCATCAACCATCCATAGATGGATTACCACCATGGCTGATATCATCATGGCTTATCAGGCATTGCTGAAAGGGTGCCCCCATAAAAAACTGACCATACCCAGACGAAAATACAACTCACCAAAAAGAAAGAACATCCTTTTAAAATGCCGCTTTTTTTTCAGACTTGAGGCTTTTTTGAATATCCTGTTTTCACCGACTTTGAAATGGGTTCCAACTTCATCCGGTGTATGATGCCCCAAAATTTTAAGGAGGTGTAATTATGGGATCATACTCGGATGATTTTCTCAGAATGCTTCGCAATGATATCAAGATTAATCGGGTTATTGGTATTTTATGTCTTGAAACGCGATACACAAAAGATATTTTCAGGTTCTGCTGTCCTTTGTGTCATGGGTTTCATACGGCAACAAACCCTGATACCAATCTGGCAAGATGTTTTGAGTGTAAAATAAACTTTAATCCCATTGATCTGGTCATGGCGGCCACCAATAGAAACTTTATTGAAACGGTTGAATTTTTGAAATCATATGTAAAAGGCCCACATCATGGCATATGACTTGTCTGATAAGCGCTTTTCCCACCTGGAATCTGTGATCAAAAAATATCGACAGGATTTCTATGCTGTGGGCAAAGCTTTGAAGGAAATCCATGATGGACATCATTATCTAAAACTCTCTATCAAAAGCTTTGATCGTTATGTCCAAATCAGATGGGATATTGGACGATCTCATGCCTATCGATTGATTGAAGCATGTAAGGTCATGGACAACCTTTCGCCAATTGGGGATATACTGCCCAAAAACGAAGCTCAGGCCAGACCACTTACCAAATTGGATCTGTTTAGCCAAAGAAAGGTATGGCGTGATTTCCTCAATACGGGAATGCCCCTTTCCGCTTTGAATATCAAAAAATGTGTATCCGCTTACCTGGGGGAACAAAAGACAAATAAACCATTTATCGAGATTGTCAGCAAAGATTACAAAGAGGCTGTCAACAACCTGCTTACTCAAATCACGATTGCCCAAAATGATACGTGGCGGTCCACATCACAAAGAAGTGCTTTATACTGGNNATTCTATGGGGATCGTTTAAATGAATGATGATGCATTTTCTCTGGATGATCAATTCATGATTTTGCTTCATAAAAAAATCATGGACAAAAAGGGATCAGCAAAAAGAAGAGCTAAAAAATATTATTTAGATCAATACAAAAAAACAGGGATCATTCCAAAACCCCTTTTGCTTGCAGGGGAAGGTGTCATGGAGGGACGAAGATGTAGTGGGAGACCCCGTTCTTTGTCCTGTGATGAGAAAAACAGGTTTATTGAAATGGTCAAGGCATCGAGTGATATAGATGATCCAAAATTTATCTACATCACCCAAAAGGCCCGGGCAATCACCACATATCACACATTTCTGGAAGAAGAGTTTCAAAAGAAAATTTCCATACATGCCTTACGTCGCCTGGTTCGGAAAGAACATTTGGATTTTTATCTAAAACAACCTGATTTTGAAGAGATTCCTATGGACAAAGGTTATTTCAATCCTGAAAAGGTATTTGATCTGGTACAGATGGACGGGTGTCAATTTCAATATTTTAAAATCAAAGATGAATCTGGAAAATGGCGTAAACCCCAGGTGATCGAATTTTATGATACAGGGTCACGGTTTATGTTTGTTTTAGAGGTCTATTTTTCAGAAACCAGCCTGAATGCCGTGGATTTGTTCACCCGGTTCTTGTTATGTATATCTTTCCCCAAAAAAAGGGTCAGACTCCGTCCGGATCGTGCCAAAGGGTTCTTGAATCTGAAACGGCCTGTTCATGAATTAAATTTGATCTACTCCCTTCCGGATGGGTTTTATATGGAACCTGACTTTTCGGGTGCAAGATCCCCAAAACACAAGGCTCACCTGGAATCCAGTCACCGCAGTCTTCATCATTTTGAGATTCGCATCATTAAACGGTTTGAAGACAGGATTGTCAAAACCGAGCCGGGTGTTATCTTTAAAGGGAATAAAAGAAAGCACATAACAGTTACCTTTCTGGATATTACCATTGAAGAGTTGAGGGAAAGTCATATGCTTGAGTTATATCGCAGGGAGCACAACGAGATGACTCATCGGTTTTGCGAGAAGGGCAGAACGGAAAAATGGGTTCCCCAACAAAAGCTGCAGGATTATCTTTCCGGCCAGGATACCGTTTCATTTGATCCCACGCACATAGAGGCATTTATGAGATATGGATTTGATAAAAAGAAAGCAACCGTATCCAAAAATAAAACCGTCATTTTCAACAAACAGAAATATATTGTGGTTGTCGGCGCTGAAAAGTTCAGCAGGGTTAAAAGCACACCGGTTAAGGTGTCCTGCAACAACAATAAACTTTATGTTTTTGAAGACAAAAAAGACGGCATCTTGCTGGGTGAAGCCTTATGCCAGGGACCTTCTTCAAAACCCGCATCTGTCAAACAAAAAACAGAAAAGCGATTGAAACAAAATGAGGTTGAACAAATTGCCGGATATCTTGAAAAACAGAAAATGACAGTTGATATGGGATCACTCATCGTCTGCTATCAAAATGGGCTTACATTTCATATGACAAAAGAGATCATAAATCAAAATACAGCAAGATATGATCATCTTGCAGCAAAACTGCAGGACCCGGGAAGAAACGGTTTTGTGAGGTTTAATGCATTTGTAATCGATTATAATCGCTACCATCAAAAAATGGAGCGTCGGAATGACCAGTGACCGCAAAGAGAACTTTATCAATGACAAACGCCGGATATCATATCTTCGTTCCGTCTATACACGTATCTATCGGGGTCGGAGTGTGTTGATTGAAGGTTCCTATGGTGCCGGTAAGACCCGGTTTCTAGGGCTGATCAAACCCAAAAAATTAACACCGGTCCGTCTGGAATCGCTTGACAATAAACATGAGATCCTTGCATCAATTCTTCAAGGTTTAAATTATGATGGTGTGGCCAGTCACTGGCGAACATCAATGAATTTGAAAAAAATTTGCAGTCTGTCTGATTTTTTTATCGTCATAGATGAAGCCAATGATCTTGATCGTCGGGTCTGGCCATATTTTAAACGCATTATAGATGTAGGAATCCCCATGGTGTTTGCGGGATTGCCAAATGTTAAAACATATCTGGCAAGTGAGCATCCTGATATATTAAGTCGTTTAAAAGTATTAACACTTTATCCTATAGTGGTTGAAGACTTTATACAGGAATATACGAACTTTTCACCGGAAGCGATTGAGCAGATATATGCTGCAACCAGAGGTGATATGCGAAAGTTTGAAGAAATTTGTATTGAGTGCCTTGATAAGGCAAAAGAGAAAAACTACAGCCATGTGGATATTAATTTAGCCCTAACATTCCTGACGGAACTTCCTCCCGGTCATTGATACGATCTACAGATATTTTTCCTTTTATCGTCTATCATCAAAAACGATCTATAGAAAGTTTTAGAGGTGAAAATATAAGCCGGTATTTAATTCCTACCTTCTGAAAAGACGCAATTTTAAAATTGTCCCAAAAAAACGTGAAAGTTTTTGCAACCCAGATGTAATTCAATAAAGCAATTATATGCTTAAATTTTAAATCTTTAATAAAAATTGAAAAATCTTGTATTTAGAAATGCGCGTTACACTATTCGCAAACCGTTAA
>DNGT01000480.1 GCA_003486165.1 Desulfobacteraceae bacterium | reverse complement strand
TTCATGACAGGCATTTTAAATGCAGTCGGCGGAATGGGAGTTCTGGCGGCTACGTGGCTTCTTGCTGTAATGACCTTGCTTTTCGGATGGCGCATCTCTTTTGAACTTATTGGCTGCTGCACCTTTATCATCGTAGTGCTGGTATGGTTTGTTGTCAGGGATCGCCCCGAAGATAAAGGCTGGCCTTCCATTGAAGAACTCGACAAAAAAAAAGACGACAAGGTTACCCAGCCAACAACGCAGATCTCTCTGTTGGAAGGGGCCCGAAGGGTCATATCCGAAAAATACTTCTGGCCGGTGGCTATCTGGTTCTTTTTCGATTGCGGGGTATTTTTTGCATTTGGAGGGCTTTGGGGTGGACCGTATCTGATGCATGTTTACGGCATGAGCCGGGCGCAGGCCGGCACCGTGCTCAGTATGATTGCATGGGGCATGATTATCGGAAGCCCTCCTTTAGGATTCTTGTCGGACAAGGTCATGAAAAGCCGAAAAAAGCCTTTTATTCTGTGTAACCTGGTGCTGGTGATAGAACTCCTCTTTTTAAGCATTTATCCGACCGGCCTTCCACACATCACCCTGTATATCCTGTTTTTTATTTTTTCAATATGTTCCTCATCCGTCGTTATTTTCGGATTTACCATTATCAAAGAGCTTTTTCCCATGGAAATTGCCGGAACTTCAACCGGTATGGTAAATCTCTTTCCTTTCCTGGGCGGCGCCGTTTTTATGCCTCTTTTGGGGAGGGTATTGGATGCATATCCGAAATCCGATACCGGCGGGTATTCACTGGAGGCTTACTCCATGCTCATCATTATTCTTCTTGGGGCCTCTGTTTTATCACTCATCTGCACATTTTTGACAAAAGAAACATATCAGGATAAATAATCTTCCTTATATTACGGACTGCCATACCCGCCACCACCGGGGGTCTCGATACGAAGACGGTCTCCTTTGTTTAACGATACGAAAAACTTCCCCCCCTTTTGCTCCTGTAATTTTTTTCTGAAAATAATGTTTTCTCCAACAGCACCCGGTTTTCCTCCGAAAAGTCCATAAGGCGGGATCTTTCTCCTTTCAGACAAAACCGTCACTTCGGCTTCTGTAAGCAATTCAATTTCGCGAACAATGCCATCCCCGCCTTTGCGTCGACCGTTTCCGCCGGTTCCGCGACGTATGGAGTATTCCTTCACAAGAAAGGGATAACTGTATTCCAGGGCCTCTACCGGCGTATTCAAGGTGTTGGTCATGTGGCAATGAACGGCGCTTTCTCCATCACATTTTAAAGATGCCCCAAGTCCCCCTGCAATGGTTTCGTAATATGCAAAAGGACGGTTGTTTCGGGAATCGATACCTCCGATGGTCACGTTGTTCATGGTACCTTGGCTGGCGGCAGGGATCTTATCCGGAACAGCTTGAGAAAGTGCTCCCAATACCACATCTACGATCCGCTGTGACAATTCCACATTTCCTCCGGCTACGGCCGCCGGAAAACAGGCGTCCACAATGGTTCCTTTTCGCGTCATAACTCTGATGGGCCTCATACATCCGGCATTGGTGGGAATATCAGTTGAAACCAGTGAACGAAATACATAAAGAACCGCTGAGAGGGTGATGGCATACACCGCATTGATACTTCCGTGAACCTGAAGGTCACATCCGCTAAAATCAAGGGTTGCCGTATCATCATAAATCGTAATTTTAACCTGAAGTTTTATGTTGCGATCCGAAATGCCGTCGCCGTCCATAAAGTCCTCGAACGTGTAAATGCCGTCCGGAATTTCCTGGATGGTCTTTCGTGTCAGTCGCTCTGCATAGTCCATCAGAGCTCCTGCATAAAACCGGGTCTTTTCAAGCCCGTATTTTGAAATGAGTTCTTCAGTTCTTCGCACACCCGTTATATTGGCCATGATCTGAGCTGCAAAGTCCCCTTCCCGCTCCACCGGTGTTCGAACATTGTTCAACAAAAAGCGCATGATCTTCTTGTCGATGGTTCCTTTTTCCACCAATTTCAGGGCCGGAATGATAAGACCTTCTTGAAAAATCGAAGTGGAAAGGGGCATGGACCCGGGAGTCATCCCTCCCACATCCGCATGATGCGCCCTGTTGGCAACGAAAAAAACAGGAGTTTCGTTTTTTGCATAAACCGCCGATACAAGGGTAATATCAGGCAGATGGGTTCCCCCTTTAAATGGATCGTTCAGAATGACTATATCCCCTTTTTCCCATTTTACACTCTCAATGGCTGCTTTGACCGACATGGGCATGGAGCCCAGGTGCACAGGGATATGAGCCGCCTGGGCGATCATGTCTCCAGTGTGATCAAACACGGCGCACGACAGATCCCGACGTTCCTTTATATTGGGAGAAAAAGCCGTCCGGGTCAGGGTGACCCCCATCTCTTCCGAGATGGAAGCAAATCGATTTTTAAAAACTTCCAAAAGGATCGGATTGGTTTGCATATTTTCCCCAGCTTATTAAATGATTTCCATGACAATATTGCCGTATTCATCCACACGTGCCAAAGCAAACGGCGGAATGACAATGGTTGAAGAATATTCCACCAAAACAGCCGGCCCCTCGATCCGGTTTCCGCTTCTCAGCTTATCTCTGGCGACGATTTTTGTCGGTATTCGGTTTCGATCGAACACGACGTCCTTTTCTCCTAAAAAGGCATCAGAAGGCGGCGTTTTTACCATTTTCTCCGACTTTTGAAAACGTGGTTTTTCCGGCATTCCCCTTGCCCGAAGACGAATATTCACAATTTCGATAATTTTATCTTCATTTCTATATCCGTATGTTTTCTCATGGAGCGCATGGAACCTTTCGATATAATCATCATCAAACGGTACGATAATTTCATAAGACTGGCCTTCATATCTCATGTCGAGATATTTTTCGAGAACGATACCGTCGCCGGGAATTCCTTCGGACCCGAGATCTTCCCGCCCTCGTTCCTCTATCTCCATGAACTGATCGGATAAAAACGTTGAGGTGACATTGTCTTGATTTCGCATAATGGTCAGTGAGTAATCCTTAATGACATCGGCCATGATCATTCCGATGGCAGAGAGGATGCCCGGATTCCGAGGAAGCAACACTTTGGGTATATTCAAGAGTCGGGCCAAAAATGCCGCATGCATTCCTCCGGCACCGCCAAAGGAAAAAAGTGTAAATTCCCTGGGATCGTATCCCCTTTCCACTGAAATGACACGTATAGCCCGCTCCATGGCCGTGTTGGCCACATCCAGGATGCCTTCAGCAAGTTCCAGAGGAGACAACCGTACTTTTTGCGCCATCTTCTCAAAATACGACGGCAGTTTTTCATCTTTCAAAACCATCCTGCCATCTAGAAAATGCTCTGGAATCAATCTTCCCAGGTAAAGATTGGCATCGGTAACGGTGATGCTGTCTCCTTTGCCGTAACAGATGGGCCCGGGATCTGCACCGGCACTCTCAGGACCGACCTTAAGGGCCCCCGCTTCATCCAGTCTCGCAATGGAACCGCCACCGGCACCCACCGTATGGATGTCGATCATCGGCACCTTGACAGGATAACCGGAAATGCTGGATTCAAATGTCAATGACAGGTCGTTATCAATCAATGAAACATCCGTTGATGTTCCTCCCATATCAAAGGTAATCAGTTTGGTGTACCCGGCCATCTTGCCAATTTCATAGGCCCCCACCGCTCCTCCGGCAGGTCCGGAAAGAATGGTTCTCACCGATTCCCTCATGGCCGTCTCGACAGAAATGCTGCCGCCGTTGGACTGCATAATTCCCAGAGTGTCCCCTGCGTCCAGATGATCTGTCAGGTATCCGATATAACGCTGCATCTTTGGAGAAACATAGGCATTGATCACTGTTGTGGACGTTCTTTCAAATTCTCTGAATTCAGCAAGGATCTCATGGGACAAGGATATTTGGAAGCCGGAAGGTTCGAGTAACTCTTTTACTTTCTTTTCATGAGCCGGATTCACATAAGAAAAAAGGAAGCACACGGCCACGGATTCAATATCAAGTTCCTTGAGACGCAAAGCGACATCTTTGGCTGTTTCCATATCCATCGGTCTTAGCTCTTCGCCGGTTTGAAGAATTCTGCCTTGAAGACCGAATCTTAATTCCGAAGGAATAATATGAGGTTCNNGTTCTGGCGCCATGTCTTTCAAGAATGGCATTGGTGGCCACTGTAGAACCATGCACAATCTGTTTTTTCTTTCCTTCGGACAGATACCTCAGGCCTTCCAGGACAGCCTGCGCCGGATTTGAAGGTGTTGAAAGGACCTTGTAAACACCCCATCTATCGCCGTCTTTGTAAACAAAATCGGTAAATGTTCCGCCCGTATCCACACCGATAATCATCGATTCCTCCGAGTGGTCATTTATGATTGATGATGGATGATGGATCATCTATCATTTGTTACTGGTTATATGATATCGATATCTGTTATTTCTTTACGATCCTTTAACCATGAGTTTCCACGGTTTGACCGGCATGCTCCCCGCAAGCTCCGTTCTTTTATTAATTTATGCGTGAAACAATAGTTTTAAATTCCCAAAAATGCCGAACGGAACAAGTCGCTGTCCAAAAGTTCCTTCCCCGAACCTTCCGCCACGATCTTTCCCGTCTGCATAACATACCCACGGTCGGCAAGACCAAGGGCCTCCCGCACATTCTGTTCTACCAAAAGAATGGTTATTCCCTCTTTTTTAAGGCGGCCTACCGTATCCAGAACCTCATCCACCAGTATCGGCGCCAGCCCCAAAGAAGGTTCATCAAGCATTAAAATCTCCGGATTCGACATCAAACCACGACCAATGGCGACCATCTGCTGTTCTCCGCCGGACAGGGTCGATGCCGCTTGAGTTCTCCGCTCTTTCAAACGCGGAAAAAGGGTATAAACAAATTCAAGGTTATGCTGAACCCGACGTTTATCCTCTAAAACATACGCACCCAAAACAAGGTTTTCTTCCACAGAGAGAGGACCGAATAACATTTTTTCTTCAGGGACATAGATAATACCGAGTTTTACAATATCTTCGGTCTGCAACCGATGAATCTCATTCCCTTTGAAAAGAATCTTTCCCTCAAAGGTACGCTGGCTTGCCATAATCGCCTTGAGCAGCGTTGATTTCCCGGCACCGTTGGAACCCACCACACAAACAGTCTCCGCACGATCCACGTTCATTGAAAGTCCGTGGATCACCGGGAGTCCGGCGTAGCGCACCCTGATGTTTTGGATGTCTAAAATAGTTTGAGTCATGTTTACGTCAAAACCTCTTTATGCTCCCGGACAAAACGTTCTCCCAGATAGGCCTTGATAACTTCAGGATCTTTGGAAATGTGTTTCGGATTTCCATCGGCGATCTTTCGGCCATAGTCTAAGACCATCACACGATCGCTCACATTCATCACCAACTCCATCACATGCTCGATGAGCATGACGGTAACGCCGAGATCATCGTGAATATGGCGAATATTTATCATGATATCTTCTATTTCATTCGGGTTAAGACCTGCAGCCACTTCATCCAGAAGCAACAATTTCGGACCGGATCCAAGGGCTGTGGCCATGGTAACCCGTTTTTGAGCGGCCACCGGAAGTTCACTGACCAATGCATTGCTGAGATCGCTGAGATTCAGTTCTCTCAAGACATGACGCGCCCTGTCTCTAGCCTTAGCAGTTGAAGGTGTGCGCATAAAACAACCCACCATCACGTTCTCTTCCACATTCAAGTCTCCGGAAGCCACATAGATCTGAAATGTTCTTGCCAGTCCCCGCCTGGCTATATCGTGGGCTTTAAGAAAAGTAATGTCTATTCCATCGAAAATAACCCTACCGGAACTAACCGGATAAAGCCCTGAAATACAGTTGAAAAGCGTGGTCTTGCCCGCCCCATTAGGTCCGATAAGCCCGACGAGTTCTCCTTTTTGAACGGAAAAAGAAATATCCTGGTTGGCACTCAGGCCTCCAAAGTTTTTTGTCAAATGCTCAACTTCCAACAAGGCCATTATCGTCTCTTTCTCCGTCGATGCTTTTCTACAATCCCCCAAATTCCTCGAGGTTCCAATGCAGAAATCAGCATGATAATCATCGCATAAATAACCAAATCGATACCTGCCAGACCGGCCGCCCCACCCAGCCATTCCTTAAGATAACTCTTCAACGGAATCAGAACCGCCGCCCCGATGATAGGTCCCCATAACGAACCGGCCCCGCCGAGCATGGCCATGAGGGCGATGAGAATGGAGATGTCCAGGCTCATGGTATCTTCTGGTTCGATATTTTTGATATAGCACGCATGGAAGGACCCCACTATGCTCACAAAAGCCGTTGCAATGGCATATGTCTTTATCTTCGCCCAGTGAACATTGATTCCAAGAGAACGCGCCATGTCCTCATTGTCTCGAATCGATCGAAGTTGAAATCCCAGGCGTGATTTTCTGAACCCGTTGACATATAAAACACCTATAAAGAAAAAACTTAAGATCACATAATAATAATAAATATCTTCTTTGAAGATCAAACGCCAAAANNGTGGCAATGGTGGCGATGGCAAAATAATGTCCCTTTAATCGAAACAGGGGATAGCCGATAATAAAAGACCAGGTCACGGCAAAACATACCCCCAGCGGCATGGACACCCAGAAAGGGATGTCCCAGCGAATCAGCATGACCGCGGTTGTATAAGCCCCGATTCCTACGTATTGAGCCTTGCCCAGATCCACCTGCCCGCCGTACCCGCCAATGGTGTTCCATCCCATGCCGTAAAGGGAAAACATTAAAAACTGAATCATGGTGGCCATGGCAAAGGCTGAATGTGGGAATATGGGGAATACCAGCAAAAACACCGCAACGATTCCGACAATGGAGAGGTCCAAACGCGGAAAATCGGAAAATTCAAACGCGCTTTTTAGTGTTTCCATCCAAACAATCCTCTCGGGCGAAACACCATAATGATAAAATAGGCCAGATATACGCCGGTATACTTAAAAGATGTCATGGGAACATTCATCATCCAATCCCAGTTCAATGTGTAGCTAAAAAAATCCCATATCCCGGGAAATTCCATGATCATGCCGACCACCAGACCGGCGAAAAAGGCGCCGGGTACACTGCCGAATCCGCCAAGGGCCACAATGGCAAAGGCAATCATGGTAAACAAAAGGCCCACAAACGGGTTGACGGACCAGAAATTGACCAAAAGCGCGCCGGCAATGGTCACCGATGCGCCCCCGATACCCCATGCAAGCGCATTCATTCGATCTGTGGGAATGCCCATATATCGGGCCCCTTGTGCATTTAAAGCGGTAGCGGTCAGAGCTTTTCCTGTCTTTGTCCGATTCATGAGCAGCCATATGGCCAAAAAAGCGACGACAGACAATCCCGCTGCAGCCAGTTTAGTCGCCGGGATAATCACACCCATTCCTATATCAAAACTTTTTCCAACAAGAACCCCTTGATGCAGGGCTCGATCTTCGGATCCGAAGATCAAAAGGGCCAGGTTTCTCAAGAAAAGCATAAGTCCGAATGTTCCAAGCAACTGGGCCACCATCGGACCTCTCATGAGAAACTTGATAAAACCATAGTAACAGATTACCCCCAGGAGAAAACCGACCAACGCGGAGACCGGTAGGGTCAACAGCGGATCCATCCCCGTTGCCTGCGCGGTCAACAGGCCGGTATACATTCCGATCATAAGAAACTCGCCATGGGCAAAATTGACGATATCCATAACCCCGAAGATGATGGTCAGGCCCAGAGCCACCAGCGCCAGGATCATGCCGATGAGAATGCCCGCCACAAGAGATCCGATCAAAATGTCCATGGTCTGTTCTTCAAAATGTAGGTATTCGTTTGTCCCTTTGAAACAAATCTGTCTCAAAAAGCTAAAATGTTAATGGGTCTGGAGGTTTTTATTTATCGAATCGCTCCATGGATAATGCTTTTTTTGAAGCCTGTCCGCCCTAAAGGGCGGGACTTTCCGGCAAGGATTTCAGTTTATTTAATATACCTCCCATTTTACCCCACTCTAGAGAACGGGGCTTGCGGGGAGCATG
>DNGT01000151.1 GCA_003486165.1 Desulfobacteraceae bacterium | reverse complement strand
ACCCGTTTAATTTCCATTACAAGTACAGGTTGGGGAGTTCATTCGTGCTTCACAGTTTTTAGTAAAAGAGTTTCTCCTCTTTCAAATCTGTCAATCATTTCGGGTCGATTTTTTGGCTTCATTCCCCAGTTTAATTTATGGATGATACTTTCAAATGGAATTAGCTCTGTTCCTTTTTTCACCGTACACTTAGCCAATGCAACAGCAATAATTTTTTCTTCACGTAAAATACGATGGCTAATATAAATCCATTTTTCATCCCAATAAATGAGTTGAGTTTTCAACTGGAACTTTTGAAATCGTTTAAGAGGTCGTCTAAATTGTGCGGAAATGGAAGCGAGAGGAACATACAATCTATTTCTCCTAACGTGCGTTAGAAATCCTGTGCGAATCATAAGATCAATACGACCCATTTCCGTTATTGACAGCATGGCAGCATTGTTCATGATTGAAAGATCAATATCGGTAATCCAAACTCGAAAATTCAAAGAGGTCTCTTCATCTGGTTTTATGTCCTTTAGGAATTGAGCTCTGATAAATGTAATTAAAGTACGAAGCCAACGGTTCATCTTCCATTTTCCTTTCAAATGGAATTTCCCACAAAAAACGATATCACAAAAAAATAGTATCCCTGATATTTACGGAATCATCAGTAACCACAGGTCTTGATTTGATGATTTCGAAGATAAATTTCAGTCAGCGTCCAAGCTGTGGTTATGTGGATATTATAGAATTAAATCTGATATTTTATCAAAAAGTTATCATATCATTTGTTTGGACGTTCACTAATATAAAACAATATCGTTGCCTTTAAAACCGTATCTCCTGATTCATCTTTAATGTCGATAGGCATTATTATGTCACCAGGTACCAGTGTATTCGGATCAAAAGAACACAGACCTATCAATTTCCCCTTTGCCTTTTTGGTATAGTTAACTGTCATTTCTTTAGGAAGCCACCGTAAGTTAGAAGGAATAGATGCCTCAACAGCCAATCCTCCTGTCAACTCACTCAAGGTGCACATCGCTCCAGCATTTATAGTCCCAATATGATTTCTAATTGAACGACGGTCTTTTATTTCTACTTTACATAAACCAGAACTCAAGTCTGTAACCAAAGGATGAATGGTTGAAAAATATGGTGCTCGAAAAGTTAGTCCTTTAGTAAAAATATGATTGCCTAAAGGAAATTTTGATATTTTTTTATATAGGTCAAGCGTCTTATTCATAGCATCTTCTCCCGTAACATATGTGAAATAAAAACGGACTTAACCAGATGGCTTTTGGTTAACCAAAATTAATTTTTCTGTTTATTTGCAAAGAAAAAAGCAACTTCAATCGGTTTACATTATGTATATCGCATAATGTTCTCAAATATTTTAAAAAACAAAATAAATTCTTCATGAGAAATTCAGACTAAAGTTATCCACCAAAAGAATCCTCAGAAATCTCCACGGCAGCGCCATTGGTTACCAAAATGGTCTTCATTTTACTCAGTGTGATCGGGAGAATAGAATTAAGGAAGAACTCAGCGCTTTTAAGCTGACCCTCATAAAAGGCGGCATCCTTTTTCTTGGCCCCCTTTTCCAATTTCCGGGCTGCAATCGTTGCCCGCCATAGAAGCATCCAGGACATCACTACATCACCGGTAACTTCCATAAAAGGATATGCAAAGGCAAAAGCATTCAAGACTTTTTCAGAAAAAACTGTCATTCCCATATGTAATGCAACTTCCCCCAGTTTATTAACCGCCTCTTCCACCTTGGCTGTAAAATCTTCCAGACCAGACACACTTTTGGTCATTGCGATGGTCTTTTGCATCTCAAACAAAAGATCCATAAAGGGTTTTCCGTTGTTCATTCCCAGCTTTCTTCCTAAAAGGTCCATGGCCTGGATGCCATTCGTCCCTTCGTAGATCATTGTTATCCTACAATCCCGCAAGAGCTGTTCCATAGGATACTCTTTTATATATCCATACCCACCATAGACCTGGATACCGTGGTTGCAGACTTCAAAGGCCCTATCTGTTACGTAACCTTTGGCAATGGGAATGAGTACATCAATGATGCCCTGATATTTAGCTTTTTCTTCTACGTTTTCGGAGGTTTTAATCTTATCTTCGCACAGCCCAACATAATAGAGAAGACTTCTCATCCCCTCAACGTACACTTTCATTGTTATTAACTGACGGCGCACATCCGGATGCTGGATAATCGGGACGGACGGAGCGCTTTTGTCCATCATTTGGAGTAGATTCTTTCCTTGAATTCGTTCCCTGGCATAGTTAACGGCATACATATAAGCAGAAGACGCACAGCAAAAACCTGCGAGTCCTGTCTGCAAACGTTCCTCATTCATCATAAGAAACATGGCCCGCATCCCTTTGTTCTCTTCACCTAAAAGGGTTCCTCTACATTTTCCCTTTCCACCAAGATCCATAGAGCAAGTTGAATTCCCATGAATTCCCATTTTTTTTTCAATACCAGTACAAACCACATCGTTAAATTCTCCTAAACTTCCGTCATCGTTAACCCAAAATTTAGGAACAAGAAACAGAGATATCCCCTTGGTTCCCGGCGGAGCGCCCTCAATGCGAGCCAAAACAGAATGAATAATATTTTTTGACAGATCGTTCTCGCCACTGGAGATAAAAATTTTATTGCCGGTAATTGAATAGGTGCCATCATCATTTTTTACTGCAGAAGTGCTAAGTGCGCCTACGTTGGATCCAGCCTCCGGCTCTGTAAGTAACATTGTACCCGTCCATTGACCCGTGTACATTTTTTTTAAGAATAGTTCTTTTTGTTTATCCGTTCCAAAAGCATTAATCAGCTTTCCCGCCCCATGAGTTAATCCCGGATACATCATGAAAGCGTAATTGGCCCCAACAAAGTAATCGTTTGCTGCCAACGCAACTGTTGTCGGCATCCCCTGTCCTCCCCATTCGGGATCTTCAGTCATAGCAATCCATTCACCTTCCTTAAAAATTTCATAGATTCTGTGGAAGGATTCCGGAACAGCTACCTTTCCGTTTTCGAACTTGCATCCTTCCTGATCGCCTAATTTCTGAGTGGGTAGAATCTCTTTTATGGCAAGATTGCGTGCTTCAGATATAATCATATCTACTGTTTTCTTATTAAACTCCACAAACCTTTCGTGTTTGCTAAGGTCTCCAACATTCATCTGCTCGTGGAGAACAAAATCGACGTCCCTTCGATCCGCAATATATTGTGCCATAATCGTTTCTCCTTTTTTATTAATTATCTCTCTACGAGGGTGGAGAATCATTTATTGGTCATTATAAGATTTTGTTTTTTCAAAGTTTTTTTAATTATTGATCCCTTAATAAATATACTAATGAACAATCTAATAATAGAAAATGAGGTTTGGATATAAAGTCAGATCAGTAGAAAAAGAAGCGTTTCGAAATGAAATTGATTCTAGATTGAGAACAGATTTAGCGGGAGAATCGATAAAATACAGGATATAATTAGAAAGGTTTCATGTCAAATGAAATAGGCAAACCCCCGATAAAGGATTTGCCCTATTGATAATTGAAATCACAAAAATTCAGGACCTCAAAAACCTGTCTGATATTGCAGTAATCGCCGCAACCATCGTTTGGTGATATGGTATTATGTTATCACAGAAAAATCAAACACTTGATACTTGGACATTATTGCATTTATCACCAGGGCTGCCCGAATATTATATGTTGGAGATAGTGCAGATTTTAAAACGTTCAAAAATCCCGAGCTTACTAATTAATAATCACAAGGTTGTTTCTTTTTCAGATATGTCTTTTGGACACAAAACATTTTCGCATAGTCGGATTTCTGCTCTATAGCAGGGATCTGCAATCAAGGGCAGTAAACGATCGGTGGGAGATATCTATAACGCTCCGGATCAGAGGCGGCGCGATAGCTAAGTCCGCTGCAACCGGTTAGGTGGCTGCCGCCGAACGGCAAACGATGAAGCATACCTATCGAAACGCGCGGAAAAGCGCCCACGCTGAGAGAATTGCCAGCACCGGCCACATCACGAGAAGGTCGACCCGGATGTTCGCTTCCGGAGTCTTGATCTGAACCAGCCACTCCCATGCTGCATAAAGTCCCCAAACGGTGGATGCGATGAGCAGCGAACGGGGATGCTGAGTTATGCCGAGTGCCGTGAACCGTAGCGCGAGATATCCCGCGAGAAAAAGGACGGCCAAGGCCAATATGTTCAGCGGCTTACCGACGAATAGCGATGCGAGGAGTTCCATCTTTGCCCATTATTACGAGATTGACTTTCTACCCATATCTTAATAATTGATATTATTTTTGGCTTTCGATGATATTGTTCCATATATGGATAGCATAAAGCAACGGCACATGATCTCTAAACGGAGCCGGAACAAATCCCTTAAAAGCATTATTCTTTGGCTGATTGGTGTCTTCTAAACCATATGGGTCATCATGTGAATCATCGACTGGCCTCTCATTTTCAATCATAGAGTCCCGGATGATGCCGTCACCATCAATAAATTTTGTTAAACCAACATGAACATATTTGCCTGGAGGTGGCACCCGGGGCACGATGTCATGATTGTTGACAACACGGTAGATTTTTACATCAAAATTTTCCTTAAAAACCTCATTGCCCACTCTGGGACAACCAAATGTATAGACGCCCTGAGCACTACCGTACCGGCTGGCGAAAAGCGTTGCCAGGGCGCCTCCTAAGCTGTGGCCTGTAATCCAAATTTTACAGCCATTGTCATGGAGCTTTCTGACATATGGTAAAAGATCAGGCCAAACTTCCTCCAATGCTTCCTTGAATCCTCGGTGCACTTTGCCGCCTTGCTGCCAATTCGACAGCCAAATATCTATATCTGTTTTTAAATCTGCGACCACTTTTTTCAGATCAAACGTTTCTTTTTTTTTCCAGATTTCGCTTCCCCTAAATGCAACAATTGCAAATTTATCGTTATTGGCCACATAGCACTGGGTACTTTGATTGTCGAAATATTTTACTTCAGGCAACCCGGCCTTGTTAAATTGAGATCTGACAAAATCTTCACTCGCATACACCAGGGTGGAAACCTCNNTTGGATTGGTAAAGGCTTGAGTGTCTTCCAAGGTGATTTGCTTGCTGAAATTGAGGTCGTTTTCATAATACATATCTGTCAACCGCCGCGACAAGTTTTTATTTTCAAAAACGATAGCCGATTCACTGTTGAGTGTTCTGCTGCGCGGATCCATATTGTAAGATCCGACAATAGAAATGCGGCGATCGAAAACGGCATATTTGGCATGTATCGTCCCTTCGGTTTTCTCGGTCGAATTGTTTCGAATACCCTGCCATTCCCAGATCTGTATGCCACCCCCATCACATGACTGNNACAACGGCTTCATTATTCACAGCCAATATATCATCATAGTAATCGCGCCCCACGATGGTCAGCATGGGCAAATCGTTGGTTTCGGGACTGTTGGTTAATATGATTACCTTTACACATCTGCGTGCAGCATCCTTGATGGTCTCGACAAACAATGACGAGGCAACGAAATAAGCATTGCCGATTAGAATTTCGCTTTT
>DNGT01000411.1 GCA_003486165.1 Desulfobacteraceae bacterium | reverse complement strand
GAATTTTGGTCAATATCAAGGCATGCGAAAAAAATAACCGCAGGCATATGAACAATATTCCGAGGATTATTTTTTGAGCATAACACAGAGATTGGGCAAAAAGACCATTTATGAATGGACACTAGTTAGCCCTCTGCCTCCAAAGACATCACTCGCTTCATCATTTGTCCCTAAGTTCAACAAGGGTCGCTCCCCAACCACCGGCTTCAAGAGGAGCATTGCTAAAGGATGCCACCATTGGATTTTTTTTCAAAAGCCTGCGAACATGATCCTTTAGTATTCCCCGGCCCTTTCCATGAATAATTCGCACTGAATATATTCCCTCATCAATACAGGCGGCAAAATAATCTGTAAGGAGATCCGGTATCTCCTTGGGTTTAAAGGTATGAAGATCTAAAACATCTTCTATGGGTATTTTTACAGGTTTCATATTTAATAAATTCCTAACTCTTTAGCCTTATGAAAACATTACCGCTTCAGGTATAATTAAATTTTGGCTGAAATATTTAGGCTTTAAATTTCGAATTGATCTGGTATAGTATATTGATATTCTCCACACTAATAGCAAAATGGATGTTAAATGATCAAGTATCTCGTACTACCTATTTTTGCCTATCTGTTGGGTTCCATTCCCTGGGGGCTCATTCTGACCCGGTTGTTTACCTCAGTTAACATTAGACAGGTGGGAAGCGGAAATATCGGTGCAACGAATGTGGCGCGTATGGCAGGACCGGGGCTCGGAGTCCTGACCCTTACCGGCGACATCCTAAAGGGAGCCTTTCCGGTTTGGTTGGCTGTATCAATGACAACTCCAAATGAAGTATGGGGTGACCTCTACATTGTACTGGTAGCTTTTGCAGCTTTTACAGGGCACCTTTATCCTGTCTATATGAAATTTAAAAGCGGAGGAAAAGGGGTTGCAACCGCAGCAGGGTGCTTTGGCGTCATTTCACCGGTTGCACTGGTAATTCTGATTCTGGTTTTTATCTTGTTTGTTTGCTGGTCAAACCGTGTTTCGCTCGCCTCCCTTGCCGCCGCTGCCGTCTTGCCTGTTGCAATATGGAAAGCAACCGGCTCGAAAGTCATGCTTGGATGTGCTGTTATAACGACTATATTCATCTATTTTCGCCATGCGGATAATATCAAAAGGCTTCTGACAGGTACTGAACCTGCCATTTGGAATAATAACGATAAATCAGATTAAAGCAGCGACCAAACCAATGTCATAACGCCTGCCATGACAAAATTACTTTCGACCAGAAATTCCAGACGAATGCCGGGAAGCATATAGCCTCGCTCATGCGCTGAAAGTATGATGAAAACAAAAGCCGGACAGATTAAAAGTGCAAAACCTAAACTTGATATAAGTTGAAATGCGCTTGAAATAAACAAAATGCCAAAATTTATGACCAATATCGTTTTTAAAAGACGTAAAGCTCGCTTTTCTCCTAACAGTATGGGAATCGTCTCTTTACCCACAATGCGGTCACCCTGCATGTCAAGAATATCAAAAAATGCTGTNNTTTCGGGATAATTCTTAAATTGTAAGAAAGACCCATTATACTCATACCGAAAAGGATTAAAAAAGGTATCCAGCCCGCTGAATAGGCTGTCATCAAACCAATGCCGCCGGCAGCAAACGCAAGAAAAGCAAGCAATATTCTATTTTTGTTATAAAAGGAGGATCTGTCAGGATCGTTGTATCGATCTGCCTTTGTACCGATGAGATTGTTGAAAATGTGCATGGATAGAACATAAAGCATGGAAATAAGCACATGATGCAAATTATTTGTAATCCCCTGAATTTTGATACAGGCGTAGCACAGACACCCCGCACCGATGGATACATAGATGTTGGTAAGAAGCAGTACACGCTGGATGGGAAAAATAACCCTTTGAAAACCTTGCTTCTTTTTATAAGGCAGGGCCTCAAGTGTTCTGTAAATTTTATTAATAACCCAATTCGGCGTGGAGGCCCCTGCTGTAATCCCGATACATTTGGCTTCAGAAAGAGCGTCGACATCAATTTCCGATTCAGTTTCAATGTGATATGTCGGTTTCCCGGTCTTTCTTGAAATTTCAGCAAGCCGCTTCGTATTTCCACTGTTTTGTCCACCAACAACAATGACGGCATCCACTGAATCTGCCAAGTTTTGGATCTCGGCCTGGCGCTTTGCGGTAGAATCGCAAATCGTATTAAAGATTTTATAGTGGGGAAATTTATTCGTTGCCCATTGTTTTATTTCCTCAAAAAAAAGGGTGTTTTGAGTGGTCTGAGCAACAATAATCGCTTTTTCAAAGGATGGAAGGGAATCAAGATCATCTAAATTGTCAACGATAAATCCTTTTCCCTCTGCATAGCCTAAAAGTCCGATAACTTCTGGATGATCTTTGTCTCCGATAATGATAGATGCATAATCTTTTTTGGCATGTTCCCGGATAATGGTCTGTACTTTAATAACCCGGGGACAGGTGGCATCGATAATTTTGTAACCTGCTTTTTTAAGATTCTGTTTGGCTTGGGGAGGAACGCCGTGGGCACGAATCAGAACAGTACCTGTTCCGCACTCCGGTATATGTTCTAANNCTGCGTACTCCCATGCAGAAACCGGCGTTCTTTGCTATTAATATTTTCATCTATACCATGCAGCCTTAACGCTGCGTTTTACCTTGAAACCTTTGCAAAACCTTCCTTTTTGACCGATTTCAGTGCCTGCCTGCGAAATGCGCAGCCTATTTCTCTGGGGTCAGGCTCAAATTTCAATTCTCGATATACTCGATGTATGACTATGGTTAAAATTCTCGCCTTCCTCGAACTCGAACAAAAAGATCTATTTTTTAAAGTCTCATCTTCTTACAAAATCAAACCACGTTAAACAAATCCTTTAGGAGATTTTATCTCAATTGAGGTTTTATTTTTTCAAAAAAATATGATGGTCTACGAGAGCCAATGAGTGAATGTGGGCATCTATAAATTTTTGATCCCCA
>DNGT01000241.1 GCA_003486165.1 Desulfobacteraceae bacterium | reverse complement strand
CCCTCTTCCGAAGGCGCATTCGGCTCGATCCTCTTTTTAGAATCCTCGGTTCCGGCCGGGTTATATATTCGCAGCCTTCACCGCATGGCATCACATGCATTTTTGTTGCTGATTTTCCTGCATATCTTGAGAGTGATTCTTACCGGTGCCTTTCGAAAACCACGTGAACTGAACTGGATCATCGGATTTTTTCTGCTTTGCCTGGCGCTTTTCGAAGCGTATACCGGATATCTTCTACCCATGGATCAGCTCGCGTTATGGGCGACCCAAACAGGAATGGAACTGATCAAAACCGTACCTCTCGGAGGAGCGATAGCCAATATTCTGGCTCCTGACGGCGTGGGTCAGCCGATTTCTCTGCTGCGTTTTTACATTCTCCATATCGTCGTTATCCCAGTGGCGATACTGCTGCTCTCATTCTTACATTTCTACCGCATACGCCAGAACAAGGAGGTGTTACCGTATCTGTGAAAGATTATCTGCCAAGTTCGCCGCATTTTTTCCGAATCATCAAGATCGCCATGGTGTTGCTGGTAGGTATGTTGCTGGTATTGGCAATGGTTATCCCTGCACCGCTTGATGAACCGGCGGATATTGCCCAAACGCCGAATCCTGCTAAGGCCGCCTGGTTTTTTCTATGGATTCAGGAACTGGCAAGCTACTCAAAATACCTTATATATATGACCATATTGATCGGTCTTTTCTTTTTACTACTTCCATTTATACCGGGAATTTCAGAAGCAAATCAGGCAAAATGGCTGCCTAAAGACCAGCAGTGGATCAATATCGTTACCGTGATCATTTTTATCGGAATCTTGGTATTAACCATTATCGCCATGTTTTTAAGGGGAGAAAATTGGGCCTTCGTGTTTCTATTCTAGCCATTTTTTTGGGACTTTTGTGGTCAACCGGTCCATATTTTTATAAAGGCCACAAAGGTTGCAGCGACTGTCATATCCCCCATTATGAATCCGAAGCTTCGTGTGTCGACTGCCACCGCGGAAACCCCGGAACCGGCCGAACCCAAATCGCCCATTATCAATTGATTAAAGGGAAATATGCTTGTTTTACCATTCTGGAAAGCCCTGTTGTGAAAGCCGGTCAACGGTTGATCGATACATCCGGATGCCGGAGATGTCACGAGACTGGCCATCAAGGGAATCGCATGGCATCGAATCTGGATGCGTCTTTTGATGAAACACTGCCCGAAGCCTTGGCCGATGCCATTATAAATCCGGCAATATTTATGCCCAATTTTTATTTTAAGGAAACGGATGTCACCCGCCTGGTGAACGCCATTCTGGACTCAAGCGCCGTTTATGCGTCAACGTCCAGTGAGATTGGTCGGATCATCCACTTTGAAGAAGATATAACAGACCGCGATAACACCTTTAATAAAAACTGCGGTTCATGCCACCGGGTGCTAACCCAACAATTGGGCGGCCTGGGTCAAAGCGATATCGGCCCCAATCTTACCGGGATTTTTACTGAATTTTATTATAAAAATTTTAGAGACGGAAACTCCTGGAATTCAAACAGACTGAAACAATGGCTGAAAAATCCCCGTGATATCAGAGCCAATGCACAGATGCTGCCGATCACACTTACAGAAGATGAATTTAGGCATCTTATACATACCTTTTGAATCAGAGCTTGACAAGCATAGGTGTTTGGAATAATTTTTTGATTTATAACCCTTCAACTAAAAGCGGAAAGGAGGTGATAGTTGCCTCGCAATCGCAGTTAGAATCTTAATATATTACTTAATTCTTGTTTAAGAGGAGGAGGTTTTAACATGAGAAAATCAATTATTTTTGCGGTCATTCTGGCTTTTGTACTTGGGTCGGTCGGTTTTGCCTTTGCCGATGATTCAGCAGCATTAGAAGCCAAAGAAAAGGAAGTATGGTCCAAAGCGTGTTCAGCTGTTCCTGCAGAACGCCAGCTCGACGTAGCTCAGTTTAAAAAGCTCTACGATGATGTCATGGCTGGAAAGGAAAAGGCATATCTGATTGACACCCGAACCCATCCGGAATTTTATGCCTTTCACATTCCCTATACCGATCATATCCATTCGGGACACATGTACACATTTCCTAAGATTATCACGGATAAAAACGCCAAAATTGTGGTCTGGTGCCGAACGAAAAAAAGACAGTGCTATGTAGGTGAGAAACTTGTAGAATATGGTTATACCAATGTATGGCTTTATAAAGAAGGTATCGTAGGTTGGATTAAAGCAGGACATCCCGTATGCAATGAGTTTGCAGGAATCTTCAAGGTTACCGAATACCATAAACACTTCACGGAAATGGATAAAGAGGGCAAACCCATGTATCGAGTCCGTGAATTTCATTAATATCAAATCATTTTCATGAAGGGAAAAGGAGAAATCCTTTTCCCTTCATGTCCTCCTTTTTGACATATTCTGCCACTTCACAATCAAACACTTTTAAATTCATTACCTCACAATAAACGTCTTAAAGAACTATTTATAAATTTTATCAGAAAAGTGTTTGACACATATCTAACAATGGCATATATTCCATTTTTAGAATATAAGGAGCTGACATGAAAACATTTGTCAAGGTTATGAAGGCCCTTTCTGACCCGAATAGGGTAAAAATCGTGAAGCTGTTGCAGCAAAAAGTGATGTGCGTTTGCGA
>DNGT01000331.1 GCA_003486165.1 Desulfobacteraceae bacterium | reverse complement strand
GGTTTTCTCGATCGAATCATCGGATTTAGTCGAGAAGGTGCATTTATTGAGGGTGACAAAATCGCTTGTAAATATCTGTGTCGCCAATATGGTATTCCCGTAGCAGACCAATGGTATGAAGTCGATGCGCGAAATTACGAAAAAGTTTTAAAAACGTGCCTCTTACTCATCGATGAATTCGGCGGCGCGGTTCTGAAATATCCTTACAGCGCCGGCGGTAAAGGCGCCCGTATTATTTTAAACGCCTGGGAAGTCAAAGAAGTTTATGACACTCTCATCAAAGATTATGGAAAAAATTATAAGCGGTTATTTGGGAAAAAATCAACATGGCCGCTCCTTGTCGAATCAAGGATGTCAGGGGTGGAAATATCGTTTAATATTTTGATTGACAAAAACGGAAATTTTCAAATTCTTCCCACATCCATGGATTATCCGGAGCGTTTTCCAGGGCCTGCCAGCAAAGACAATCCAATTACCGGTGGAATGGGCAGTATATCACCCCATCCCATGGAAACGCCCGAACTTTTTGAAATGGCCGCCGAAAATATTGTAAAACCGTTGATAAAAGCCTTGAGAGAAAAAAATATGTTGCGCCCATGTCTGGTGTACCCCGGCTGCTTTTTGACGTTTGACGACAATATGGTGCCAACCAGAATTCGAGTTTGTGAAATAAACATTCGACCTCCGGAGCCCGAATGGCAGCCGATTGTTCGCCGGATAAGGAACCTGGGGGCGCTGATTAGAGCCACAATTGAAGGCAATTTGATCGACGTGGCACCGGAAGTACGATCAGAACAAATATCCATCTGTACGGCTCTGGTTACAGGGCCTGGTGGCCCTCAAAACCAAAAAGGGTATCCGGGCTCCTGTACAAAGGGAGAACCGGTCCATATTGATTTTGATTATCTGAAGAAAAAAAAGATCCAGGTGATTCCATCTGCCATGACATATTCAGAAGAAGAGAAACTTTTCAAGTCGGATGGCAGCAGGGTTGTATATTGCAATGTTAATGCAACCGTAAAAACCGGAGAAAGCAGGGCACGATTGGCCGAACAGTTGCGCAAAAAAGTATTGACAGCTTTTGAAAATGGTAAAATAAAGGTCATACCTCGTGAAAATCCCGAAGGAAATCGGCTGGATTTACGAAATGATATTGGAAATCATTTCGATATTGCAGAAAAATTACTTCAAAATAAATAGTATGCTTTAAGATACCGACGTTCTATTCATCATCGATGCATAAAAATTTATAATAACATAAAGTTTTTAGTTTAACCATCTTGACAAATGGATCTGTTTTATCATACCGATATAATAGACCAAACATGAGGAGGAATCTGAATGAATGATCCGGATGATGAGAAGCTGAAAGCCGAAATCGATAAAATTATGTCGAATATCGCTAAAACAATGGAAAGAATCGAAGAACTTGACCTCATTAAAAGGGATAGCTCGATACAAAATAAGGATTAACCTTAATAAAGACTTAAAAAGGAATCAGTCGCTTAGGAGGTGCCATGGCATTAACAAAAAATGATATTGTTACAAGTGTAAACGAATTGGGTTTTACCAAAAAAAAATCTGTGGAAATCATTGAAACTTTGTTAGAAATCATGAAAAGTACGCTGGAAAAAAATGAAGATGTACTGATTTCAGGATTCGGCAAATTTTGTGTAAAGCAAAAAAAACAACGGAGAGGTCGAAACCCTGCGACAGGCGCCGACTTGATACTGAAAGAACGCAAAGTCGTCACATTCAAGTGTTCAGGAAAGTTAAGGGATAAGATTAACGGCCAATAAGCCTCTGATTAGATTATCCACACCCTTAATTTTCATCAACGCCAATAGAATGTAGCAGGCCTTTTAGATATATTGTGGTGCGAAACTTGAGTTAATCTCTATAAATCCTTTTATCTATGAATTGTGCTAAGCCATAGGAATTGATAGGGATTCAATTTTAACGCATCTGTACGGAAACGCACGCCGGTAATCAGGTCTTTCATCCAGAGAGGCGCCCTTGTACCCGATAATGAAACCACTATCTGTTTGGATGAAATATTGGTGACGGCATATATGATTTGATCCCCAGCAGACCTTGCGATAACAAACGCTTTTGGGTCGATTTTAAGTATTTCAAAATCCGCATTTGGATGAAAAGCAGATTGCCTTTTTCTGGTTTTGATCATTTTAATATAATCATAAAAGATCCTGGAACGAAATGTTTCAGGATCTTTTAGTTGTGATAAAACCTCATTAACCTGTAGTTTTTCCCGATTGATGGTTCTTGCTCTTTGGGTCTGACGTAAGCCCATCTGCCAGTTCCGTGAGCCGAGGACACTATGAATATATGAAGCAGGGACTCCCGGTAAAACGAACTGGATGGCCTGGGAAGCCAGAAATTTTGGTATATGCCAAAAATCTAGTTTGCTCTCGGGATTAAAGAGGGCATCCACATAGGTTATATTCAACTCATACGGGCTTTGGGAACCATCCGGGTTTCTTTTATAAGAAACACTCCCACCGTTCCGTTTCACAATATCAATGAGCCTGTCAATTTCGGACCGGGCTAAAATNNCATTTGGCCCATTCGGACAGCACCGTTGAATCCTCCCGAACAAAAGAATAAAAAAGCAACGGTGGCAAAGTGAAATTATAAACCATTTGTGCTTCATTTCGTCCATCACCAAAATAACTTATATTCTCACTATGAGGCACATTGGTTTCGGTAATCAACAGGACATCCGGCGCAACAACGTCCAATATTTTCCGAAAAAGTTGAACCAACTGATGTGTCTGTCTTAGATGAATACATGTGGTTCCAATTTCCTTCCAAAGATATGCAATGGCATCAAGACGAATGGAGGTTGCCCCTTGTTCCACATAAAAAAGAAGGGCTTCTATCATCTTTTCAAGAACATGCAAGCTCTTGTAATTCAGATCGATCTGATCGGAACTGAACGTCGTCCAAACGTTCACGACCTCATCGGAAGTTTTTATGAATCGGGTTAAAAGTGGTAAGGAGCGAGGTCTTGTCACCATAGACAGGTCGATGGAGGGATCTACCTCGATGGCGAACTCCTTATAGGTTGGCTTTTCTTCTAAATAGTTTTGAAACCACATGCTTTGTGCTGAAACGTGATTGAGCACGAGGTCAAACATCAACTGAAACTCACCGCCTAATCGTCGGATATTCTTCCAATCACCAAGTTCAGGATTCACTGCAAAAAAATCGATCACCGAAAATCCATCATCTGAAGAAAAAGGGAAAAACGGCAGGATATGAATTGTTGAAAACACATTTTTAAATTGCCTCACAGCAAATTCATATAGCGTCTTTAAGGGAAGCTCTCCCTTTTTATTTAAGGTGTCGCCATAGGTGATCAAAAACACATCCTCTTCAGAAAAATAGCCTTCCCCCGGCCTTTTTTTAACTGGGAATCTTTCGATTAAGGCAACAATCCTCTCAAAACCCAGATTTCCGGTCTTTGTACCATAAATATCATTGAGGATGTGTTGAATCGCATCAAGGTCTTTCAACTTGATTCCCCTGTTTCTGAAAAAATAGATTCATCCGAATAGTCTATTATTATCTGATTCCAAGAGAGCTTCAGATATGATTAAATTTTTAGCAGGAAGCTGTCTGAGTGTATTAGGGATCGCTTTGAAAGAACCATAGGTGACTTAACGCTATGGACTACCTCCCCCCATGTTAAAGCAAAGATTCTATTAATTGTCCGTGCAGGTTCTTTCATTAAGAGCCCTTATACGCGAGTTCTTTCAGCAAAAATTTGATTATACCTGAAGTGGTAATCTTTTCAATAGGCTAGTGAATTTTCGATAACGCCGGTCCATCGCCATATATTTTCAAAAAGGCGATATGAACCATGACATCGCAGCGTGACCCAATATTTTAGGATGTGTGAAATATTTGAGGTCATAAAACAACAGTGCGAGACATCCTAAATATTGGATCACTCCGACAAATTGTGATAGTAACCAAGCATATCGCCTTTTTAAAAACACATGGCGATGTTTTTTACTCCGAACCCCGTGTGAAAAGGATGCCATATTTTGTTTTTACATAAATATTTAGTGTGAGATTTGAGTCAAAATATTATTTAGTGTCCAATTCATAAATGAGATATTTTGTTCAAGATCGAGGCATGCGAGAAGATTAACCCCAGACATATATTTGATATTTCGAGGATTAATTTTCGAGCATAACGAAGGTATTGGGCAAAAGAACTATTTATGGATGGACACCACCTAAAGGTTAATGTCATAAGTCTTAATCTTNNCTCAAAAGGGAAGGATGACTGATTTCAAGAATCCTGGCGGCTTTCGTCCGGTTGCCGTTCGTTGCCTCTAGCGCCTTAATAATGAGTCTTTTTTCCAGTATTTTCTGGGCGGCTTTAAGAGAGTGTCCGTCGAAAAAATTTTCCACCTTTTCTCTCCTTTGACTCTCACCCAAATCAAGAGGAAAGTTTTCCGGCGCAAGAATCGTTTCTTCGGCAAGCACCACAGCCCTCTCGATAACATTCCCAAGCTCCCTGACGTTTCCTGGCCAGTGGTATTTGAGCAGAATAGACATGGCAGCGGGTGTTATCCCTTTTATGTTTTTTTCGAGACTGATATTGAATCGATTTATGAAATGTTGACTTAAAATGGGAATATCTTCAGGCCGATCCTTTAGCGGGGGTAACTGAATCGGCATCACATTCAGCCGGAAAAAAAGATCTTCCCGAAATGTGCCATTTTTTACTTCATCTTCAAGATTTTTAGACGTCGCAGCAATGATACGGACATCTATTTTTTTTGTCTTTGAATCACCCACCGGTCTGATTTCATTTTCTTGCAATACCCGCAGGAGTTTCACCTGCAAAGATAGGGGTAACTCACCGATTTCATCCAAAAAAATTGTTCCTCGGTCTGCTTCATCAAAAAGTCCCTTCCTATCGCTGTCCGCACCTGTAAAA